>JAIBCN010000089.1 GCA_019694155.1 Vicinamibacteria bacterium
GGCATCCACATCTCGCACATGCGCCAGGAGGCGCAGGACGTGCTGAAGAGCGTCAACGAGACGATCGCCATTGGCGAGAATGGCGGCCTCCCTACCCAGGTCACCCATCACAAGATCATCGGGAAGGGCAACTGGGGCGCGTCCACGGAGACATTGGCCGCGGTGGCGGCGGCCCGGGCGCGCGGCGTGGATGCGACCATCGATCAGTACCCCTACACCGCGTCCTCGACCGGCATCAACGCGCTCCTGCCCGCCTGGGCCCAGGACGGCGGGCGCGAGGCGACCCTCAAGCGGCTGAAGGATCCCGAGACGCGCGCGAAGATCAAGGCCATCGTGGTCGACAACATCAAGTTCGATCGCGGCGGCGGCGACCCGAAGAACGTCCAGATCGCGTCGGCGGGCTTCGATCCCACCCTCGCCGGAACGAACCTTGCGCAGATCACGGCCGCGCGGGGTGTCCCGGTCACCATCGAGAACGCCGCCGACACCGCTCTCGACATCATTGAGAAGGGCGGCGCTTCGGCGATCTTCCACGCCATCAGCGAGGACGACCTGGTGAAGATCATGCGCGATCCCAACTCGATGGTGGGCTCGGACGGCGAGGTCATCCATTTCGGGGTGGCCGCACCGCACCCGCGCGGTTACGGGACGTTCGTCCGCGTCCTCGGCCGTTACGTGAGGGAGTTGAAGGTGATCACTCTCCAGGACGCGATCCGCAAGATGACCTCCTTCCCCGCGCAGCGCCTGGGCCTGTTCGACCGCGGCCTGGTGCGGCCGGGGATGGTCGCGGATCTCGTGCTCTTCGACGAGAACGAGATCAGCGACCGCGCGACCTTCGAGAAACCGCACCAGTACGCGGTCGGCGTCAAATGGGTGCTGGTGAACGGCGAGATCATCTTCGACGGGCGGGCCATGACCGCGGCCCGGCCGGGCAAGATCCTCAAGGGTCCGGCCGCCGAGTGGTAGCGTTTCCTACCAGGAGCTTTCAGGAACGAAAACCGGCGCTCCCCCGCCTCGAGCCAGGTCCACCACGATGGGGCGGTTGACCGGGCGGTACTTCTCGTCGCAGATGGCCGCGTTCACCTTGTCGCCGTGAACGCCGTAGCCCTCGTGGATGTGGCCGAACACGGAGAGCCTTGGCTTCACGCGGGCCATCGCTTCACCGAGATCGGCGCAGCCCACGTTCTCGCCTCGCGCGGTGCGGTCGGCCGTCCCCATCGGCGGGCCGTGGGTGATGAGCACATCGACGCCCTCGGGAATGAGGGCCCACTTCGCCGCGATCTCCTCGCCCCTTTGCAGATTGAAGGCCCAGTCCAGAAACCACGGCTGCCAGGGCGCTCCCCAGAACCGCAGGCCTTCGAGAGTCACCTCGGAATCGAAGAGGTAGTGCGCGGCGCCGGGCAGAAGAGACCGGGCGAACCGCGGCTCCCGCTCGAAGAGAAAATCGTGATTCCCCGCCACCACGATCTTGTGGCGGAACGGCTGAGCCTCGAGCCACGCGCCGAAGGCCGCCACTTCGACCTCGGCGCCCCGCATGGTGAAGTCGCCGGCGTGGACCAGAGCGTCGCCCGCGGGCAGGACCAGAGAGCTCTGCTGGTTGTGCGTATCGGAGATCAGTACGAGCCGCATCGAACCTAGTCTAGGATGCGCCTCCCCCAAAGGGCCGTGTCGAGGCAGTTGGCGGGAGTCCGGCCGGATGGTGGCCGGACCATAGAATCGTGGGCCGTCCGCCGGGATTCGCTCCACTCCAAAGAATGAAAACGTCCCACGAAGACCACTTCGAACCTGAAATCGTGCCCGGGCTCCGTCGCGAGTGGATGATCCTCGCCCGCAGACGGCGCATGATCGTGGCCATCGTGGTCCTGGCCCTCGCGGGCGCGGCGGCCTACAACTACAGCGTGAAGCCGCTGTACACGGGCTCCGCCATCATTTCCGCGGGCGAATCGATGCCGGGCCAGCCCTACGCCCGACTCAACACCGACATCCCCCGCCTCAAGGCCGTGATCGACAAGGAGATCGCCCGAATCACCAGCCGGGAACTCGCGATGGAGATCGTCAAACAGCTGGGTCCCAAAGAGCGGGCGGAACTCGCGTCCGGTGCGCTGGGACCCTGGTACAGCAGGCTGCGGTTTCCGGGCGAAGCTCCGGTCCCCGAAAGCGTCAACGGGCCAAACACCGCGCTTGCGGTGAACGCCCTTCGCTCGCGCCTGCGCGTGGACTGGCGCGAACCGTCGACCTGGATCGACATCCGTCTGACCGGCTACGATCCCGAGGCGGTCGCCGGGCTGGCGAATGCCATCGCGCGAACCTACGTGACGGAGACCGCGGAGGCGAACCGCCAGACCATCGAAAACTCGAGCGCGGAAATCGACACCCAGCTCAAGACCAAGGAGAGACAGCTCGGCGAGCAGCTGAGCGCGGTGCGCGACATCGCGGCGGAGACGGGGCTCGGCGACCTCAACGCGCGCAAGGCCGTTCTCGAGCGTCAGATCCGTGGCTTCCAGGATGCCCTGGTGGCCGCCCAGACGGCCCGGGTGGGCCGCACCGCGACCAGTCGCGAAGCCGCGCAGATGGAGGGCGGCGGCCTCGCGTCGGACGCTCGGATTCTGGCGGCTCAGACGCGGGTTTCCGAACTCGAAGACCGCGAGAGGGCGCTGCTCTCCACCCTGGGGGAACAGCACCCCGAAGTCATCACGCTTCGAGAGCAGCTCAAGGCTGCCCGCGCCAGGCTCGACGCAACGACCGCGGCCGTCGAGAAGTCCGCGGACTCGGCCTACCAGCTCGCCGTCAAGGAAGAGGAGCGAATCGAGGCCAACCTGCAGCGGGTGCAGCGCGAACTCTCGAACCTGGAGAAGCAGTCACTGAACTACTCGCTCACCCAGAAAAGGGCGGACGCGAGCCGTGTCGCGGTGGACCAGCTGATCCAGCGACAGGAGCTTCAGGCCACGATCATCATCCAGGCCGAGGTCATTCAGACTGCGTTCCCTCCCCCCGTGCCGTCCTCGCCCCAGAAGCGCGAGAACTTCACCTACGCCCTGGCAGGCGGCCTCCTCGCGGGCATCCTCCTCGCCTGGATGCTGGAACGGTTCGACGACACGATCCAGTCGCCGGATGACATCAAGGACATCCTGGGCCTGCCCTTTCTGGGCGTGGTGCCCCTCGTGCCAAAGCTCCGCGACAAGACGATCGCGGCCGCCCTCGCCGACACGCGGACCGGATTTTCGGACGGCCTGCGCGTGGTTCGGACCAATCTCATGTTCGGCGCTCCGCAGCTCAAGCCCAAGGTGCTCGTGTTCACGAGCGCTTCGCCGGGTGACGGCAAATCCACCGTGGCCTCGGGCATCGCCCTGCTTCTGAACGAGACTCAGGCGCGGGTTCTCCTGATCGATGGGGATCTGCGGCGGCCCTCGATCCACGCGCTTCTGGAAGTGCCGGCGGGGCCGGGTCTCTCCGACCTCCTCGCCCTGTCGGGCCCGGTGGCCCTCGCGGTTTCACCCGGCCCGTTCCCGGGAGTCGACGTCCTGCCCGCGGGACCGCCGCTCACCGTGTCAGCCGCGCGACTCGGCTCGGAGAACATGAGATCGCTGCTGGCCCAGGCGCGGGAGCGGTACGACTGGATCATCATCGACTCTCCTCCTTCCCTCGGCCTGCCCGACGCGTCCGTGCTCGCGACCATGGCCGACGCAGTGGTGGTGGTCTGCTCCGGCGACAAGACGCCGCGGCAGGCGCTCCGATCGGTGAACGACCAGCTGAGGTCGGTGGGCGCTCGCCTGCTGGGCGTGGTGCTGAACCGCGTGAACATGGACCGGCATTCGTACTACTACGGGCGTTACTACTCCGCTTACTACGGCGACGAGGACCGGACGGCGCGAACAGGGGCGGCGGAGGGTCAGGTTGCCCCGGCCGCTCGGGCAGAGTAGTCTGTCGAGATCATTCGTTCGAAGCGGCGGTCCTCATTTCCCGGAGGGTTCATGAAAGTCACGAGAAAAGGGTTCATTTCATCGGTCGCCACCGCGGTTGCCGCGACCATGACCGCTTCCGCCAGCCCGGCTCTGGCGGGGCTCCTCACCCCGTTGTCCTCGGCGGACATCGACGCTTTCCTGAACCATGTCGGGTCGGCGTTCCACGCAGCGGGCCCGGCCGGCGCCCGGACGGCGGTGGTGCTGCAAGGCCTCGAGAAGTTGCCGTCGGACAAGCGCACCGACCAGTTTTCGCTCTTCTTCGCGAGCCCTTCCGGCGACTTGATGCCTGAAGGCCTGTACCGAATGCACCACTCGACACTGGGCGCCTTCGATATCTTCCTTGTGCCGGGCGGTAAGAAGGCCGCGTTGCGCGCGGACTTCAGCCTGCTCAAGGCCTAGACGCCTTCGCCTTCGGCCCCCGGGGACGTGAACGCGAGGCCCGCGCCGGAGATCCTCTTCCGGCCGGCAAGGGATGAAGATCGCCCTTTCCTGTTTCGGGTCTACGGGAGTTCCCGGGCCGAGGAACTGGCTCCCCTTCCCTGGACCGAGGAGCAAAAGCAGGCCTTCCTGGCCCAGCAGTTCCATGCGCAGGACCATCACTATCGCACCTACTACGTCGGGGCGGAGTTCCTGATCGTGAGCGTGGACGGCCGCGACGCCGGCCGCCTCTACCTTCATCGCACGTCGGATGACATCCTCGTCATGGACATCGCCCTGCTCCCTTGGGAGCAACGGCGCGGCGTGGGAACCTCGATTCTGTCGAACCTCGTGGCCGAGGCCGACCGGTCGGGTCGCACGATGTCTCTCCACGTGGAGCCTCACAACCCGGCCCTGAGGCTGTACAAGCGCCTGGGCTTCAGGATCGAGGAGTCGGTCGGCGTGTACCTGCGCCTGGGTCGTCCCGCGGGAGGCGCGGTCAGCGACTAGGTGAAGACCGCCTGGTAGAGCATGCCGCCCTCCTCGGGGCCGATCGGCACGATGAACATCTCCATCGGTTCGGCGGCATCAGTTTCCATCCGGTAGATCTGCTGGGGCAGAACCGGGGTCTTGGGACCGGTGAAGATGAGGTCGAACGGCACCCTCGGCGTTATCCCTGGGAGGACGCCGCCCGTTTTCATCGACGCGAGGGGCGCCGCCTGAGCGAGAACGAGACTCACGCCGGGCACGTCGGGAAGCCGGAACGTGGCTCCCACCAAAGGAACGAAGTGGTCGATGGTCAGAAACAGAGGCATGGGACGAGGCATTTTAGACTCGGACAATCATGCCCATGGCGACCTTTGTGCTCTCGACCGGCCGCTGCGGGACCCAGTGGCTGGCCGCGACCCTGAAGGCGGCCTGCGGCGATCACCTGACCGTCGAACATGAGCCGCTGCACAACGGCTACCGGCCGCGGCAGATGCTGGGTCTCAAGACCCCAACGGACCTCGACCAGGAATCCTCCCGCCTCATCCTGGCGCACGTCGAACGCATCGAAGGAACGCTCGAAGCCAGCAGCTACATGGAATGTGGCCACCCCTGCTGGAGCAGCGTGCCCTGGCTGATCGAGCGCTTCTCGGGCCGGATTCGGATCCTCCACCTCGTCCGTCATCCGGTTCCGACGGCACTGTCCTGGCTGACTCACGCCGCCTATGAGCCCCCCCTTCTCCCTCACCTCAAGGAGAAGGTCCTGCTCTCGCCTTTCGACGACGGGGTGGCCTTTCTGGAGTACCGCGAACGCTGGCCCTCACTCACCCCGTTCGAGAAGAGCCTCTTCTACTGGGCGGAGGTGAATGCCCTCGGCCTGCGGCTCGAGAGGATGCCTGAAGTGCCCTGGTTGCGTTTGACCTTCGAGGAGCTGTTTCTCGACACGGGGATCGGAAGGATCCTCGAGTTCCTCGAAATGCCTGCGCGACCGAGGATCACGGGCGCGGGGCCGGAGGTGATCGACCAGCACCATTTCAAGGCCGTCTCCGCGCTCCCCGATCTGGGTCTCCTCGATCGACATCCGCGTGTAGCTCAGGTCGCCGAGCGCCTCGGCTACGCCGCTTCTTGGGCGGACGTCGAGGGCCTTCGCAGGCGCTACTTTCTGCCTGGCCCATGAAGGAACTGGAAAACCTCCTCCGGCGAGCGATCGTCGAGGCCCCGTTGCGACGCGACCTCCAGACCTGCCGGACCGAGGACGAGTTCATCGATGTCGCTCTGCGGGCCGCCGGCGCCGAATCAGCGGTGGCGCGCGAGGATTTCAAAGCGGCTCTGTTGACGGCAAGCCGGGGAGACGCGGGACCTCGCCCGGACGCGGCGCCCGACGACGAGGGCTGGGTGCCAACGGAGGTGAGCTGGCGCGGCGGTGAGGCGACGGTTCGCTGGCGCTGGATTGGGAGGCGTCGACTGCGCGAGCCGTTCTTCTCAGACACCATTCTTGCGGCGCGGGCACCCTACAGCCGCTTCGTACGTCTCTCCACTTCCCTCGAGACCCTGGAGCGGCAGGCGGCGATGAAGCCGGGCCTGCCCCTCCTGGGAATCATCGCGCACGTCTCGCGGTGCGGCTCCACCCTCGTATCGCAAATGCTCGCGAGTCTGCCGTTCCTAGTCGTCGCATCCGAGCCGCCTCCCTTCGACTCGGTGTTGCGGGGGGGACCGAGCGAGACGGACCCCTCGGTCCGCCAGCGCTGGATGCGCTCGATGGCAAGCGCTCTGGGGCAGCCGCGTGACGGAGGCGAGACCGGTTTCGTCATGAAGCTGGACAGCTGGCACTTGCCGCATCTACGCCTGGTGCGCGACGCGTTTCCGCGCGTGCCCCTTGTCGTTCTCTATCGCGAGCCGGCCGCGGTGCTCGCCTCGCAGATGCGCGAGCCCGGACTACACATGGCCGGGGTCCTTGACGGACCGCCCTTCGACGGTGTTCCTTTCCCGGGAAACTCCCAACTCGAGTACCGGGCCAAAATCCTGGGCCGCCTCTTCGAAGCCGCGGCGGACGCCCCCGAGGACGCGCTCGTGGTCGCCTACGAGGAACTGCCGGATGCCTTGCCGAAGAGGATCGTTCCTTTCCTGGGACTCGACCTCGACTTCGCCGCCCTCGAGCGGGTGCGCGCGGCCGGGCAACGCGATGCCAAATCCCCGGCGTCGGTCTACTCGTCGCGGGGCGAGGCCGGCGCCGGCGACTCCACCCCCGCGGAGGTGGCTCGGGAGGCCGAGCGCTGGGCCGGCGCGGCCCATCGAGCGCTCGAGCTGCGAAGTCGGCGGCAGTGAAAGTCCCAAAGGTCGAATCACCGGATTTGACTTCCCTCGGACTCTGAAGATACCGTGGAGCATTCCGGCTGAGGTCGTCAGGTCTCGAAGGCGCACGGGTTCGAATTTTGCGTCCAGGTAGAAGGAACAAGAACAGAGATGAGTAACCCATTTCTTGGCGAAATCAGGTTGTTCGGCGGCAACTTCCCGCCCCGAGGCTGGGCGTTCTGCAACGGCCAGCTCCTCTCTATTGCCGCAAACAGTGCGCTCTACTCGCTGATCGGCACCATATACGGGGGAGATGGAATGACCACATTCGGCGTACCCGACCTCCGCGGCCGGGTGCCCGTGGGACAGGGCCAGGGACCAGGGCTCTCCGCTCGGGTCGTCGGACAGCTGTCGGGTTCGGAGACGGTGACCCTTACGGCGGCCCAAATGCCCCAGCATACTCACCAGCCGAGGGCCTTTTCATCAGCGGGGACGCAGGCCTCTCCCGCGAACGGCACCTGGGCGGCCACGGCGCCGCCGCCGGGTTACTCCTCGGGGACACCCGGGGCCGCGATGAACGCAGCGGCAATCGGGTCAGCAGGCGGCGGACAGCCGCACGACAACATGATCCCCTTTCTTGGGTTGAGCTTCATTATCGCCACCGAAGGCATCTACCCGTCGCGCAACTAGCCTTCACTCTCTAAGGGACCCACCAATGTCTGAACCGTACATCGGCGAAGTCAGAATGTTCGGCTTCGATTTTCCGCCGCGCGGCTGGGCGCAGTGTTCCGGCCAGATCATGTCCATCCAGCAGAACCAGGCGCTGTTCTCCCTGCTCGGCACCACCTACGGAGGGAACGGCATCACCACCTTCGCGCTGCCCGACCTGCGGGGCCGGAGCCCTCTTCACTTCGGGACCCTCTCCGGAGGGGGCAGCTATGTGCTTGGACAGATGAGCGGCGAAGAAAACCACACGCTGATCCAGAGCGAGATCCCTCTGCACCTGCACACGGCCAGCGGAAACAGCGGCGCTCCGGACTCCGGCGACCCCACGGGCAACGTCTGGGCCACCGGGACCGCCAACGCCTTCAGCGGAGGCACCCCGACCGCTGTGATGAATCCAGCCTCGGTGGGTTACGCGGGCGGGAATCAACCGCACCCGAACATGCCCCCTTACCTCGTTGTGAATTTCTCGATCGCCCTCGTGGGCATCTTTCCGAGCCGCAACTAGGCTTCGCACCTGCCAAGGAGAAGACGCATGTCTCAACCGTTCCTCGCCGAAATCAAGATGGCGGGCTTCAATTTCGCGCCCCGCGGCTACGCCTTGTGCAACGGCCAGCTGCTGGCCATCTCGCAGAACACAGCCGTCTTCTCGCTCCTCGGAACCAACTACGGCGGCAACGGGACCACGAACTTCGGGCTGCCGAACCTGCAGGGCCGCACGCCCCTCCATCAGGGGAGCGGTCCGGGACTGACTCCCCGAAATGTGGGCGAAGCCGGGGGCAGCGAGAGCGTGACCCTCGGCACGACGGAGCTTGCGCCGCACACCCACGCGGCGCTCGGCGACGCCACCGCCGGAGGGGCTTCTTCCCCGGTCAACAACACCTGGGGAAAGAAGGCGGCAAGGACGCCCCAGGCTCTGTACTCGAGCGGCCCGGCAAACGCCGCCATGAGCCCGCTGAGTCTCGCGCCAGTCGGCGGAGGCCTTCCGCACAACAACCGCTCCCCATATCTGGCCCTCAACTTCTTCATCGCCCTGCAGGGCATCTTCCCGGCCCGCAACTAGCGTCCGGCTCCATCGGGGCCGCCGTTTGGATTCCATCTCGAGGTAGTTCCATGAACACGTCTCCACTGCTGACCCCGAGTCTCCACCGATGGACGCGGAGACTGCTCGGGTTCGCCGCTCTTCCGGTGGTCCTTTCCGCGACCGCGGCGCAGGCAGCGGTCACGACGCCGGGGGCTTCCGCCAGCCAGTACGCGAACAGCGCTACGCTCGCGGGCGTCACGGTTCCCGCCGGAACAAACCGTCTGCTGGTGGTGACCGCCTCCGATGCCGGATCGCCGACCCCGCCGAGCGCGGTGACCTTCAACGGAACAGCGATGCAGCTCGTCACCACGGTGAGCGACGGCAGCGCCGCTTCCGACAGTATCTGGGTGCTCCCGCTGGGGACGAGCGGCAGCCCCACGACGGCCAACGTGGTGATCACGGCCAGCGGAACCGTGGAGAAATTCATCGCCGCATCGGTCTTCGAAGGGGTCCATCAGTCGAGCCCCGCGGTGGCGGGGCCGACCTTTGGGAACGCTTCCGGAACGAACCTCGGCTCGTCCATCGTGGTAACGAGCGCCGTGGGTAACGCCGTCTACGACGTCTTCGACACCTTCAGGAATACCGGGGGGCCGGCGGCAAGCACCGTCGGGCCTCTTCAGACGGGGATCCACAGCCAGAGCGGCGCCGTGACCGCCGGCGTCAGCTCCGCGGGATTCGCCCACTACACGACCAGCACCGAACCTGGTGCGGCCTCGGTGACCATGAGCTGGACGTCCACCGCGGACGCCGTCCTGCACGCAACCATCGAAATCAAGGCCGCCCCGCCGACGGCCCCCGCGCCGTCGGTCACCGGCACGGTGACCATCCTCAACACCCAGTCGACGTCCGGCCTTGTCATCACTCCGAACTCGGGCTCGGTGACGCATTACAAGATCACCTCGATCACCAACGGAACTCTGTTCAAGAACGACGGTTCGACCCAGATCACGAACAACAGCTTCATCACCCTCGCGGAGGGCGCAGCAGGACTGAAGTTCACGCCGACGCCGGGATTCACGGGCGCCGCGAACTTCGCAGTCGCCGGAGCCTTCGACGGCTCCGGAACCGGCCTCGGGCCGACGGTTACCGCGAATATTTTGGTGGGCTCCGCGGTGGCCGCGGGCGATCTGGTCATCCGCGAGTTCCGGCTTCGCGGACCGGCGAGCCCCTCCGATGAATACGTGGTCATCCACAACCGCACCTCGGCGGCTATAGTGGTGGGCGCCACCGACGGATCCGCTGGTTTCGCGGTGGCGAGTTCGGACGGGAACGCGGTCTTTACCATCCCGAATGGGACTACGATCAAGGCGCGCGGGCATTTCCTGGCCGTCAACACTTCCGCGTTCAGCCTGGGGGTCGCCCCGGATGCGACATGGACAACCAACATCGCGGATGGCCTCGGCCTCGCCCTGTTCACCACGGCCAACCCTGCGAGCTTCGCCGCCGCGACCCCGCTGGACGCGGTGGGCGTCGTCGGGGGATCCGCGCCGTACATCGAAGGTGCAGGCCTGCCCTCGCTCGCCTCGGTGGGTGGCGAATATGCCTGGGTACGCAAGGCCGTCACCGACACGGTTCAGGACACGAACGCCAATGCCAGCGACTTCGTGCTGGTCGCAACGGATGGCGCCCTGTACAACGGCGTGCAGGCCGTCCTGGGCAGCCCCGCGCCCACCCGGATGGCATTCGCTGATGTTTACAGCGGCCTTACCGTCGCGCTGATCGAACCGAACCTGGGAATCAACGCTCCTCCGAACCGGGCGCGTGTGCTTGCCGGCGGCGACCGTCTGGAGTTCCGTCGTCGCATCACCAACAACACGGCCTCCACCATCACGTCGCTTCGCCTGCATTTCACCGAACTGACCACCTACCAGAGCCCCGGCTACTCACCCGGAACCAGCCAGGCGGACTTGCGACCGAACACGGGGCCCACCGCTGCTATCGCCCCGACTACATCGACCGGGGTCACCTCCGTCAGCGGCTTGACGCTGCTGCCCCCCCCCACCCAGGCCATCGGCGGCGGCCTGAATTCCATTCTCCTGATTCCGGGAAGCCTCGCTCCAGGGGCGTCGCTGGACATCAATATCGCTCTCTACATCACGCGCGTGGGCAGCTACCGATTCTTCGCTACCGTCGAAGGCCAGTAGCAACCGGCTCCGTCGCTCCTTATCAAAAAAAACCCGATCCGATCGCTTGAAGGGGCGTATCATCTCCCTCTTCCTCTTCTAAAGGTTTCAAACATGCCGCTGACCAAGACCGATCTCCCGCTGCCGAAACCGGACGTCTCTGAGCGTTCAGCCTTTGAGGAGCCCAGTATCTCGGCTCCGCTGGAGCTTGCCAACGGACAACGCGGCCCCATGATGGCGATGGTCGGCGGGTCGTCGGGGGGGCCGGGCTTTGATGGACCTCCCAATGCGTTCTTTCCGCCGCGCGGCGACGGCAATTTCGGTGACGTGGGAGCGGACGGTGGCTTCGGTCCCGGTCCTGACGGAAGTCCTCTCGACGTCTAACGCCCCTCGGCTCGGGCGCCGGCGGATCCTCGGCGGGTGCTGACGCCTTGAAATGAGTCGCCTCCGGATGTCCCGCCAGGCGGCGCGCCTCACGCTCCGGGCAACCGCATGACGTCGTCGGTGTCCATCTCCGTCGCCGGCTGTCGTTTCGTCTTTGAAGCCGAGAGCGGGGGCGATCGGATTCCGGGAAAGCTGGCTGGGCTCGACTTTCCAGAGGAGTATGGCGCGCCGGATGTCGAGTGGCGGTTGCGACTCGGGCGCGCGACGCCGGTCGCCGCCCGGCCGCGCGGACCGAGCCTTGGCGGAGATGGGTTCGAGGTGACATTCGAAGGTCGAAGCGTCGTCGCCTCGTACTCGACCGATCAACCGACGGCCGCCCCTCTCGCCGTTCAGTGCGCCATTTTCGGCGCCCTGAGAAGAGAGGGGCGTGCCGACCTTCACGCTGCGGCCATTGTGCCGCCGGGCTCTTCGAACGCGATCGTCCTCGTCGGCGAGTCGGGCCACGGCAAATCAACGGTCACACTGCGGGCCATCGCTGCCGGCTGGGGCTTCCTCTCCGACGATCTGATCGCTGTCTTCGCCGACTCTGCGGGCGACCTCTCGCTCGCGCCGCTTCGCCGAACCCTCCGCGTCGCCGAAGGCGCCATCGATCTCCTGCCTGGCTCGGCGGGATCCTCGGAGTGGTCGAAGGAGTCGCCACGAAAGCTGATCGTGGATCCCGAGGCGTGCGGCATGGGCCCCCGCCACGCGCGAGCGCGCCCGGGCCGTCTCATCTTCCTGACCAGAGCCGCCGAGAAGACGATCGCTCCCCTCTCGAGCGCCGAGGCGTTTCGACGATTGATGCTGCATTCGCCGCACATCGCTTTCGATCCCGGAGCTCGTGCCGCAATAGACGCGCTCAAGAGGCTGGCGGATGCGGTTGAGGCCCGCAGCGCAGCCCTCCCATTAGACTCCCTCCACGATGCTCAGACCCTTGAAGACTTTCTCGCGTAGGGTCTATCGAAAGCTCCGACCGCACAAGCCCCAGCGCTACGTGAGCTTCGAACTCGTGGGGCCCTGCAACCTGCACTGCTCGTACTGTCTGCGGTCCGAGTCGATGCTCTACGGCAAGGCCTCCTTCCTCCCCCGGGAGGGGGTCCGGCAGATCCTCGCCGGCCTCCGAAGCGACTGGGGCGACTTCAGCCTCACGCTGACCGGAGGCGAGCCCACTCTGCACCCGGAGTTTGCCGGCATTGTCGACGACGCGGCCGCCCTCGGCCTTCGCTACAAGGTCGTCACGAATGGATGGCACTTCGACCGCGTGCTCGACTCCCTGCTCCGCACGCGCGATCGCCTGATCAGCGTTTCGTTCAGCCTCGATGGGGCCACCCGCGAAGCCCACGACGCCTGGCGAGGCAAGGGCTCCTTCGACCGCCTGATGAAGGGAATCACGTCGGCGAAGCACCACCGGCTTCCTTTCCAGATCAACGTGGTCCTCCGCAAAGACACTCGACCGCAGATGGAGGCGATCGCCCTGCTCGGCGCCCGTCTCGGTGCGAAGGGCGTGAACTTCGGAGCCATGTTGCCGACCTCGACCGGGGACTTCGGGCGGCACGCGCTGAGCGCGGCGGAGGAGAAAGACGCGGAGCGGGAAGGCCTCGAGCTTTCCCAGGTGTTCAAGATGCCGGTGCGCGTCCCCTTCGTGCTCTATCGTCCCCAGAAGGGAGCTCACTGCTACCCTCTCGCCGGGAAAGCCGTTAACATCGACCACCAGGGGCGGCTCACCCTATGCGCGAACCTCTCCTTCTTCCGCGGCAGCCTCCGCGCCGACGAGGTGGCGGGCGAGGCCGGGCCGCAACCGAAAGAACTCCTCACGCGCCTCGGCGAGATACAGCGACAGGCCCTGGCCGCCCGGGACAACGAACTCGCGGCCTGTGCGGCCGCTGGGAGCGCGCCCGGCCCCTTCCTATCATCGCCCTGTCTGACCTGCCTCAAACGGTTCGACAAGGCTCCCTGGTCCCGGGAACTACGAACATGACCTACCGAATCGCCGTGGACGGACTGCTGTCCGAATTCGCGGGAGGCGAGGCCGTCCTGCTCGACCTCACGCGGAAGCGTTATCACCTGCTGAACGAGACCGGCGGCTTCATCTGGACCGTACTCGAGAAAGCGCCGGCAAGCCGCGAATCGCTGGCCGACGCGCTGGTTTCGAAATACCGGATTGAGCCGGACCGGGCGAGAGAGACCGCCGGCCGCTTCGTCTCCGAACTCGAGTCCATGGGGCTGATCGAGGAAAGCAAATGACCACCCCGGGTATTCCCGCCCTCGTGGAGCCGTTCCTGCCCTTCCCCATCCTTGAGGGCCTGCTGAGCCCATTCGAATTGAAGCCGTTCCTCGAGGAATACTGGGAGAAGAAATGGCTGCTGGTCGAGGCGCAGAGTCCGGCGCGGGAGGCGCTTCTGGTTCCCGACTGGGAAAGCGTCGCCGCCCCGGCCTTCGCGCTGGACCGGAAGATGGTGGAGGTGCTCGTCCCGGGAAGGCCTCCCGACCTTCAGAGTTTCGAACAGGTGAGAGAGGCCTTCGCCCGGGGCGCGTCGGTTCGCATCTTCAATGCTCAGAAGCTGCTCGATCCGCTCAAGCGTCTCTGCGCTGATCTCTCGCTCGAACTCTCCCATCCCGTGCGGGCGAACCTCTACATCACGCCCCCCAATCGTCAGGGCCTGGACCCGCACGTCGACGACCACGATGTTCTCGTGGTGCAGATGAGCGGCCGCAAGGGATGGAAGATCTACGGCGCGCCGTTCGAGTTGCCGCTGGAGCACAGCTTCCCCCTGTACTTCGAGATGGGGACACGAGCGCGGTCGCGTTCCACCTGGGCCGGTGAGATCTGGGGAGCGAGGTCCTTCAAGGGCAAGGACCTGGGCCAGCCCGACTACGACGGGCCCATCGAGACCGGCGAACTCCTCTACGTTCCCCGCGGACTGCTGCACGTCGCATCGTCTCTCGACCAGGCTTCGGTTCACGCCACCATCGGCATCCACGCCACCCGCATCGCGGATCTCGCCGCCCTGGCCCTCGACAGGGTGGCCCGAGAAAACCAGGACCTGCGCAGGTCGCTTCCCCTCGGGTTCGCCCGCTACGTCGGGAAACCGTCCGGGGTGTCCGCACCCATCGACTTGGCGCTTCGCGCGGTCACACCTGATGGCATTCGCGACACCATCGAGGAAGTCGGCGCCCGGCACCTGGTGACCCACTACGAGGTCTTCGAGCCGCAGCCCGTACCGCCGGAGCGCGCCCCCGACGTTGACGTGGATTCCGACATCCCGACGATGGACGGGGTCGCCC
This sequence comes from Vicinamibacteria bacterium, assembly GCA_019694155.1. Classification (GTDB taxonomy): domain Bacteria; phylum Acidobacteriota; class Vicinamibacteria; order Fen-336; family JAGNNV01; genus JAGNNV01. The sequence continues at coordinate 14,796 of JAIBCN010000089.1, forward strand.
CTGCGCCACCGGCGCCGGCCGTCGAGGTTCGTCCTCTCGAGACCACGCAGTTCCGCCTTCATCCAGATGTCCAGATCTCGCACCGGCCGGACATCGTGAGCCTGAAGCGCTTCCGCCGGGGAGGCGGTCAAGCGGACTTCCCGGCCGCCTTTGCGGACGCCCTGGTTCAGATCGCATCGCGTCCCCGGTTCCGACTGGAGGACCTGAAGGTCCTTTCGCCTCGGAGCACGAGGACGCTGCTCACCCATCTGGTCGAAAAGGGTCTGGTCGAACAGATTTCCTAGCTTGGACGGACGGCGCGTCGCCCGTCGCGAAAACGTCATGCGGACTCGCGTATCCTTCGCGCGTTCGAACGCCCCTTTTCATATTCCGGAGGCCTCATGCGACTCGCCTGCCCCTCTTTCCTCCCTTCCCGGCCCCGGCTCCGCGCCCTGGGTATTGTCGCCGCGGCCGTTCTCTTCGCGCTTCGGCCGACGGACGCGGCCGCGCAGTGCGTCTCGCTGACGACCCCGGGTTCCGCCTACACCCAGAACTTCGACACCCTGTCGAACACGGCCGGAAGCACCACGAACAACCTGACCATCACCGGTTGGTTCTTGACGGAGACCGGAGGAGGCGCGCGAGACAACGAGCAATACGGGGTGGACACCGGCGCCTCCACCACCGGCGACACCTACAGCTATGGCTCGGCCGCCTCGACGGAGCGCGCGCTCGGTCAGCTGCGAAGCGGCACCCTGGTCCCGAACTTCGGGTCCTGCTACACGAACAACACCGGGACCACGATCGCGAGCCTGCAGGTCGCCTACACCGGTGAGCAGTGGCGGCTCGGAACGATCAACCGCACCGACCAGATGAACTTCGAATACAGCACGAACGCCACCGACCTGGTCACGGGCACCTGGACCGGAGTCGCCGCCCTCAATTTCGTCACTCCCGACACCGCGACGACCGGGGCGAAGAACGGCAACGCAGCCGCCGATCGCACCGCGCTCTCGTCCACGATCTCTTCTCTCAGCATCGCGAACGGCGCGACCTTCTGGATTCGCTGGGCGGATACGGACGCGAGCGGAGCCGACGATGGCCTGGCGGTGGATGACTTCTCCCTCACGCCAAACCCGGGCGGGCCGCCGCCTCTCTCGCTCAGCATCAACGACGTGGCGCTCGCCGAGGGGAACGCCGGCACCACCACCTTCACGTTCACGGTCAGCCTCACCGCGCCCGCGAACCCGGGCGGCGTCACCTTCGACATCGCCACCGCGGACAACACCGCGACCACCGCCGACAACGACTACGTGGCGAATTCACTGACCGGGCAGACCATCCCCGCCGGAAGCTCCACCTATTCCTTCAGCGTCACCGTCAACGGCGATGCCGTCATCGAGCCGAATCAGACCTTCTTCGTCAATATCACCAACGTCACGGGCGCCACCCTGGTCGACGGCCAGGGCCAGGGCACCATCAACAACGACGACGTGTCTCTCACGCCCATCCACGACATCCAGGGCCCCGGCGCCTCCTCTCCCGTCGTCGGCGCATCGGTGACGACCACGGGCATCGTGACGGGCGTCAAGTCGAACGGCTTCTTCCTGCAGGAACCCGATGCGACGGTCGACGCGGATCCCCTGACCTCCGAGGGCATCTTCGTCTTCACCTCGAGCGCGCCCCCCGCGGCCGTGGCCCTCGGCAACAAGGTCCAGGTTGCCGGTACGGTCTCTGAATTCGTCCCCAGCGCCGACCCTCTCCAGCCGCCCCTGACCGAAATCACGGGCCCTGCCGTGGTGCTCCTCTCGGCCGGAAATCCCCTGCCGGCCCCGGTCACTCTGACCCCATCGTTCCCCGACCCGGGCGGCGCACACGACCAGCTCGAACGCCTCGAAGGCATGCGCGTCTCCATCGCTTCTCTCACTGTCACCGGCGCCACCGCGGGTAACGTCAGCGAGACCAACGCCACAGCGACCAGCACGGGCGTCTTCTATGGCGTCGTGACCGGCGTGGCGAGGCCCTTCCGCGAGCCGGGAATCCAGGCGCCCGACCCCGCGCCTGCCGGCGCCATCCCTCCCATCCCACGTTTCGATTCGAACCCCGAGCGTATCCGGGTGGACAGCGATGGACTGGTGGGCTCGGGCGCCATGGAAGTTGGTTGGGGGACCACGATCACCGGGCTCGTCGGCCCGCTTGACTACAACACCCGCACCTACACCGTCCTGCCCGACCCGACTCCCGCCCCCGTGGTCACCGGCGGCCCGACGCCAACCCCGGTCACGACCCCCCTCGGCTCCGAATTCACCGTCGCCTCCTACAACCTCGAGCGCTTCTTCGACGCCGTCAACGACCCCGGCATCGGCGAGCCCGTCCTGACCGTGACTGCCTTCAACAACCGCCTCGCCAAGGCGTCCCTCGGCATCCGGAACTACCTGAAGACGCCCGACATCGTCGGCATCGTGGAGTGCGAGAACCTGACCACGCTCCAGGCCCTCGCCAGCCGGATCAGCAGCGACGCCATCGCTGCCGCACAGCCCGATCCTCTGTACCAAGCCTTCCTCTTCGAGGGGAACGACGTGGGCGGCATCGACGTGGGCTTCCTGGTAAAGACGGCGATCGTCGCGGGGGCCACGCCACGGGTGACCGTCAACTCCGTGACTCAGTTCGGCCTCGCCACCACGATCCTCAACCCCGACTCGTCGGCCGATCTCCTCAACGACCGCCCGCCTCTGGTCCTCGATGCCGTGATCAACCATGCGAGCGGCGCCACCTTTCCCGTGGTGGTGATCGTGAACCACCTTCGGTCGCTGCTCGGCGTCGACGACACCTCCGCCGGCCCCAACGGCTGGGCCACGGCCGGAGACCGGGTTCGCAACAAACGGCAGAAGCAGGCGGAGTTCCTGGCGAACCTGGTGCAGACGCGCCAGATCGCGAACCCGGCCGAGCACATCATCCTGGTCGGCGATTTCAACGCCTTCGAATTCAACGATGGCTATGGCGACACGATGAACGTGATCGCGGGGACGCCGCCGCCGGATAACCAGACGGTGGTCCCGGGCGACGGCATCGACCTCGTGAGTCCGGATCTCGTCAACCTGTCGTCGACCGCCGCCCCCTCGGAACGGTACTCCTATGTCTTCGACGGAAACGCCCAGTCGCTCGATCACGCTCTGATCAACGCCGCGCTTTCGTCGGACACGCTGGCCCGTCGGGAAGAACACCCGCGCATCAACGGTGACTTTCCCGAGACCGCGCGGAATAGCACCGTTTCGGTGACCCGGCTCTCGGACCACGATCCCATCGTCACGTTCTTCCGGGTCGCGAGCTTCCTGTCCGGCAACGCCAACCTCTCGAACATGACCCTCAGCTCCGGAACGCTCGCGCCCGCCTTCGCTCCGGCCACGACCAGCTACTCGGCAACCGTCGCCAGCGCGGTCTCTGCCATCACCGTCACTCCCACCGCGGCCAACGCCGAGGCGGCGATCGAGGTACAGATCAACGGCGGCGGTTTCGCGAGCGTGGCGTCCGGAACGCCGAGCGGCTCCCTGGCGCTGAACGTCGGGGCGAATACCGCCCAGGTCAAAGTAACCTCCGAAGACGCCTCGGCCACCCAGACCTACTCGGTCGCCATCCACCGCTGCGCCGCCATCACCCTGAGCGCGTTGCCCAACGGCCTATTGAGTGCCGCGTACACAGCGACCATTTCGGCGTCGGGCGGCATCGGCCCCTACACCTACGCACTGACCTCCGGGTCACTGCCGAGCGGACTCACCCTCAACGGGTCCGATCCCGCAGGGTTCACCGGCACGACCTCGGCCACCGGCACCTTCAACTTCCAGATCACCGCGACCGACACCGCGGCTCCGGGCACTTGCACCGGCGTGCGGAACTACACCGTCCACATCGGCTCCTCCGTCGCCGCGGGCGACCTCGTCATCCGCGAATTCCGTCTGCGCGGTCCGGCGAGCGCCACCGATGAGTACATCGTCGTCCACAACCGCGCCACCTCCC
>JAIBCN010000227.1 GCA_019694155.1 Vicinamibacteria bacterium
CGGCCGGTGGGTTCCTTCGGCTACGGATCGGGCGGCCGCGCGGTGCCGAGAGGCGAGGCGGCGGGAAGGGGCTGGTCCTTCGCGAACCGATCGGAACTCGGGCGCGCGAGCATCCATCGTCGCCGGGTCGATGTGCCCGTCGAGGAGGCCCGGCGGGCCGTGATCTGGAATCCTGAGGTGACGCCCGATCGCGAGTTCCGCGAGGCCAGGCGCAGCGCCGTGTCGCGGCCCTCCGCGGCGGGCGAGGCGACAGGAGCGGTGAGTCGGGGGGAGGCCGGAGCTCGGATCTACGTGCGCCCATCGCCGGGGGATTCGCAGTCCGAACTTCGCTACGACCCGACGACCACGATCCCCTCGCCGGAAGCGAGGAGAGCCAGGACCATCGGTCAGGACGGTTTCAAGGAAGAGCAGGATCGCAAGAACCAGCGCGATGAGTCGGGCTTCTCAGGAGGGGTCTACGGATGGCCGTCGTCTGCGGAACCGGCGCGGCCCCGCCGAGGCAACGCGGAGCCGCAGGCGAGTCCCAATGCGGGAAGCGAATCCGGCAACGCCACCAAGCGCGACCCGTTGCTGAGCCGCTTCTTCCGCTCGATCACGCGTTCGGACGCCGACCGTGAGTCGGCGCGCGGACAAAACGCCGCGCGGGACCCAAACGCCGCCCGCAACGAAGACTCATCGGCCCGGCGCCGGGAATCGACGGCCAGTGACGATTCGTCGGCGCGCGAGTCGACGCCGCGCGAGCGTTCGCGGCCCGCTGAGGCCCGGCCGGCCGACCAGAACCGCGACCAGAACCGCGAACGGTCGAGGCCCTCGGGCGTCGATCGGTCGCAGCCTCGGAACCCGCCGCCCCAGGCCTCTCCGCGAGGCGGCTCGTCGGACGACCGGGGCGCGCGGCGCCGGCCAGGCCAGGATCGCTGATCCCCCAATGGGGGGCTAAGGCCCCCCCGGCCCGCCGCCTTAAAGTAGCGGCAGCATGGCCACACTCATCGGGCGAGCACGCAAGCTCCTGAGGGAGAACCGCGGGCCGCTCCTGATCGCGAGCTGCATCGTCGTCGGATCGCTCGTGGGCGCCTTGATGGCCATCGGCAGCGACCTGCCCCAGGTCGAACAGCTCGAGGAACTCAAGCCGAACATCGTCACTCAGGTCTTCGCCGCGGACGGTTCCATCCTGGGCGAGTTCGCGATCGAGAAGCGCGTGATCGTCCGCTACGAGGAGATCCCCGAAGTCCTGCGCAACGCCATTATCGCGACCGAGGACGAGAACTTCTTCAACCATATCGGGATCAACCTCTGGCGCATCCCCGGCGCGCTCTACGCGAACTTCCGCTCGGGCCGGAAGGGACAGGGCTTCTCCACCCTCACCATGCAGCTGTCCCGCCTGCTGTTCCTCTCGCCCCAGAAGACCTACGAACGCAAGCTGCGCGAGATCCTGCTCGCCCTGGAGATCGAGAGGCGCTTCACGAAGAAGGAGATCTTCACCCTCTACTGCAATCTCGTGAACTTCGGCCACGGGAACTACGGCGTGGAAGCGGCAAGCCGCTTTTACTTCGGCAAGTCGGCGAAGGACCTGAATCTCGAAGAAGCGGCGCTGATCGCGGGGCTTCCGCAGAGCCCCACGAGGCTTTCTCCTCTCGATCATCCGGAGGCCGCCCAGAGACGCCGCAACCACGCGCTCGATCGCATGGTGGCCGAGAAGTACATAACACCCGCCCAGGCCCGGACCGCGCAAAACCAGCCCCTCAATATCGTGGCCCGGCGGTCGCCCTCGTCCATCGCGCCGTACTTCCTCGAGGAGGTGCGCAAGGCGCTCGAGCGGGACTACGGTTTCAGCGGGATCTACCGGTCCGGTCTCAAGGTGTACACCACCCTCGATCCGAAGCTCCAGCTGGTGGCAAACCGGGCAGTGCGTGACGGGATCCTGCGGAACGATCGGACAGCGCGGGGCTTTCGCCCGGTTCGGGAGTCGGCGCTCAAAGACGGCGTCATCCCCGAGGGCTTCACTCTTTCCGACTGGCGCCAGCCCTTCGACGTGGGCGACGTAGTGCGCGGCGTGGTGACCTGGGTGGAGAAGGACGGCGCGGGACTGCAGATCGCCGATACCGTGGGGAGACTGCCGCTCAAGGCCATCGCCTGGACCGGAAAGGCGCGAGTGACCGATGTGCTCAAGGTCGGCGACATCGTGCCCGTGCGCATCGTCAAGCTCGAGGGAACGGACGTGAAGCACGTGGCCGAGGTCACCTACGAACAGGAGCCGGACGCCGAATCGGCCTTCCTGGCCATGGACACTCGAACCGGGGCGGTCAAAGCCATGGTGGGCGGGTTCGACTTCGAACGCAGCAAGTTCAATCGCGCGGTTCAGGCTCACCGCCAGACCGGCTCGATCTTCAAGGCCATCGTGTACTCGGCCGCGGTCGAAAGCCTCGGCTGGGGCCCCGAAACCCTGATCGTGGATTCGCCCATCACTTTCACCGCGGCCGGCTCCCCCACCTGGTCGCCGCACAACTACGACATGAAGTTCGAAGGAACGATCACCGTCCAGCACGCCGTCGAGGAAAGCCGGAACATCCCCGCCATCAAGACGCTCCAGGCGATCGGAGTGGAGAAGGGCATCGAGTACGCCCGCAAGCTCGGGCTGAAGGACGACCTGCCACCCTATCTCCCCATCGCCATCGGCGCGGGCGAGGCGACCCTCGACGAGATGGTCGCGGCTTTCGGAACCATCGCGAACGAGGGCCTCCGCATGACGCCGATGCTCATCACGAAGATCACGGACAACGAGGGCAACGTCCTGGAGGAGAAGCTCCCCGAGGCCCACGATGCGCTCCGCCCGGAGACGGCGGCCACCATGGCCAACATTCTCCGCGGCGTGGTGCTGCGCGGCACGGCTCAGCGGGCGGCGTCCCTCGGACGGCCGCTCTGCGGCAAGACCGGCACCACCGACAACTGGAGCGACACCTGGTTCGTGGGCTTCGAACGCGACATGGTGGCCGGAGTGTGGAGCGGCTTCGACGACAAGCGGAAGTCTCTCGGGCGCGGCCAGGACGGCGCCCGGACTTCGCTTCCCATCTTCATGGACTTCTGGAGGGAAGCGAGCAAACAGCTCCCGAAGGACCAGGCGTTCCCGCCGCCCATGCCCTCTCTCCAGGCGGAGATGGCCGAGGCGCGCCAGATCCCCTAGGGCCCGACGATCTCCAGCGCCAGGTCGTCGCCGAAGCGAGCGGCCGGGCGCAATCGCGCGGCGAAGCCGGGCAGGCGCTCTTCGATGGCCTGGCGGCGATTCGGGCCGAAGCCGCGCAGGTGGACGAGCACATGCCGGACGCCCATCGACCGCAGGAGGGCGATCGATTCGTCCGATGGGAAGTCCTTCATCGCCTCGCGGACCTTGCCGTAGGCCGCGGGTTCGATACCGGCGTAGCCGTTCACGAGCGGCTTCCAGTGCACCGTCGATCGCAGCAGGTAGACGCTGTCGTCGAAGCGCGGGCGCTGGAAGAGACCGTCGTTGGGGAGGATCGGCAGTTCGACGACGGCCTGGGTGCCCGGCTGGTCCTTGAGCCAGAGGTAAACGGGAGGCACGGGGTCGGAAGCGTTGATGCACCGGTCCGCCGCAATCACGTTGAGGGGCGCGGCCAGGGCCTC
>JAIBCN010000054.1 GCA_019694155.1 Vicinamibacteria bacterium
AGAGTGCTGCGAAAGAGGGCCAGCGTCTCTTCGACGAGCTGCAACGGCTCGACCTCCGAGCGCCGAGAGTCGTCCTGGCGGCTGAACGAGAGAATCTGCTGCACCAGTTCCCGCGCGCGATTGGCGGCTTCGCCGACCCTCTTGATGTAGGGCCCGGCCGGGCTGTCCTCGGGGAGCGAGAGCTGAGCGAGTTCCGCGCAGCCCATGATCGCCTGGACGATGTTGTTGAAGTCGTGGGCGATGCCGCCCGCAAGCGTGCCCAGCGTCTCCAGCCGCCGCGACTGCTGGAGCTGGGCTTCCAGGCGGGCCGCCGCCTCCTCGGCCCGGGTGCGCTCCGTGATGTCGCGCGAGTTCACGATCGCGGTCGGCTTCTTCTCGTTGCCGCGGGCGCTGCCGATGGATTCGAGGATGCGATCGGTGCCGTCCTTCGCGCGCAGCACCATCACCGAGGCGACCGGGGTGTCCGGCTGGGCGAAGACCGCATCGATCGCCGCCTTCAGCTCGTCGCGCCGCGCGTCGTCCGAGAGGTCGAGGACGTTGCGGCCCGTGAGATCGTCGGCCGAGTAGCCGAGCACGCGGGCGCAGGCCGGGCTCGCGTACCGGATGCCGCCCGAGGGGGTGAGGATCCAGATGAGGTCGTGCGCGTTTTCGATGAGCGACCGGAAGTGCTCCTCTCTCGCCCGCAGCGCTTCTTCGGCCCGCCGCCGCTCGACGATGTAGGTCCAGGTTCGCAGCGCCCGGTTGGCGATGTCAGGGATGCGCGCGAAGCTCTCCTCCGACTTCACCACGTAGTCGAGCGCGCCCGTCTTCATGGCGTCGACCGCGATCTTCTCGTCGCCGTGGGATGTCATCACCACGACGCCGTAGGAGGCTCGCTCGCGGTTCTCGGGGAGCAGGGCGAGGCCGTCCCCATCGGGAAGCCTCAGGTCGGTGAGCACGAGGTCCGGCGTGTCCGCATCCTGCAGGGCGGCCTGGGCCTCCCGGATCGCGCTGACCCACTTCAGGCGCACCGCGACGGAGCTTCGCTCGAAGGCCCGGCGGATCAACTCGGAATGGGGCTCGTCATCCTCCACGAGCAGGATGAGGGGCACCCGCGGCTTGGGGATGGACGCGGTGTCCTGGCCGAAGCGGGGGACTACGCCCGGGGCGATTGGTTCCAAGTAAACCAGTAGAGCCCCAGCTCCTTCATCAATCCCTCGAAACTCACCAGATCGAGGGGCTTCACGAGGTAGCTGTTGGCGTGTCGGAGGTAGGCCTGGGTGACGTCGGGATCGGCGTCGGAACTGGTGAGGACGACCACGGGGATGGTCTGGAGCTGCGGCGCCGACTTGATGTCGGAGAGCACCGTGATGCCGTCGATGCGGGGCAGGCGCAGATCGAGAAGGACCAGATCAGGCCGCGGCGAGGACTCCGGGCTCGCGTATTCGGCCCGCCGGTGCAGGTAGTCGAGCGCGGATTCGCCGTTGTTGACGTGGGTGATGCGGCACCGGACCGACTGATTCATGAGGTTGCGGCGGACGAGCTCCGCGTGGTCCTCGTCGTCTTCGACGAGCAGGACCTCGATGATCTCTGGGGGGGGTGCGGTCAACGTAGCCTCGGGGATTTCGTCATGCTAGCACACGCGATTTTTTCGCTCGGCCGCTTCTGAAGATAGGGAGAGACTACCATGTGATCAGTCTATGTATCCCCTCTCAAGACGCCTCGAAAAGCGCTTTCAGGGCAAGATCCGACACACCCGCCGCGAGGGCCACCATGAGGAGGATCCGGGCCTTCTGACCGACGAGATCGCCGCCCAGGATGCACCCCAGCCTCTGCATCTGCGCGCCGCCGCCCTCGTAGCCGTACAAGGGCGCCACTGAACCGGCGCCGCATCGCGACGTGATGACCACGGGCACGCCGGCCTTGATGGCGTCGTGAATCGCGGGAACCGCGAGCGGCGGTACGTTCCCCGCGCCCGTTCCTTCGATGACCAGGCCGCGGGCGCCGCGGGCGAGCGAGGCGCGGAGCAGGGCATCGTCCGCGCCCGTCGCCATCACGTGCAGGTCGACCCTCGGATCGATCGAGCCCGTCTTCACGAACCGGCGGCGGACCGCGCCGCGAACGAAGCGCACGCCGTTCCGGTCGAGGATGGCGAGCGGGCCGATGCCGCTCTTGAAAGCCCCGAGGCTCTGGGTGTGGGTCTTCACCGCCTCACCCGCGGCCAGTATCTCCTCCCCGACCGCGATGAGGACGCCGTGTCCGCGCGCATCGGGGTTGGCCGCGGTCTGCACCGCGATCAGCAGGTTCGAAGGGCCGTCCGAGCCCGGCTCTCCCAGCGTCCTCATCGCGCCGCAGAAGACGACCGGCTTGCTGGTCTCGGTGGTGAGATCGACGAGGAACGCGGTTTCCTCGATGGTGTCCGTGCCATGTGTCACCACCACCCCGTCGATCCTGGGGTCGGCGAGGTGCGCCTCGATCCGCTGCTTGAGCCCCCACATCCACCGGGGTGTGACGTGGGGACCGGGGAGCTGCGCGTAGTCCTCGAGGGTGAGGCGGGCCGCCCGTCTCAGGCCCGGAACCTGCGAGACGATGTCGCGGCCGGACAGAGCAGGGATGGCGGCCGCGGTCAGAGGGTCGATCTTCATCGAGATCGTCCCGCCCGTGAACATCACCAGCACGTGCGGCTTGGAAGGTCGCTTCGTGCCGCGTTTCACGCGCTTCGCCGTCATGGGATTCCTAACTGTTCCAGAGCGGCTTCATGTTTTCGACGTACTTGAACCCGGTGCCCGTGTTGAAGATGACCACGGAATCATCGGGGGAGAGGTGGCCGGAGGACTTGAGCTTCATGGCCGCGGTGACGCAGGCCCCGCCCTCGGGCGAAACGAACAGGCCCTCGGTGCGCGCGATGAGCTTGACGCCCTGGATGATCTCTTCCTCGCTCACCGCGACCGCGGCCCCGTGGCTCTCGCGCAGCGCGCGCAGGATCAGGAAGTCGCCTATGGCCTTGGGAACGCGGAGGCCATGCGCGAGAGTGGTGGCGCCCTCCCACATGGGGGCCGAGTCCTTGCCCTCCTGGAAGGCCTTGACGATGGGCGCGCAACCGTCGGCCTGCACCGTGTACATGCGCGGGCGCTTGCTGCCGATGAAGCCCATGGCCTCCATCTCCTCGAAGGCCTTCCACATGCCGATGATGCCGGTGCCGCCGCCGGTCGGGTAGAGGATCGCATCGGGCAGTTGAAAGGAGAGCTGCTCCGCGATCTCGTAGCCCATGGTCTTCTTCCCCTCGACCCGGAAGGGCTCTTTGAGGGTGGCGCATTCGTACCAGCCGTGCTCCTTCGCGAGCCCGGCGCAGATCTTCCCGGCGTCCGTGATGAGGCCGTCGACGGTCTCCACGTGCGCGCCGTAGGAGAGCGTCTCCATGAGAAAGACTTCCGCTATGTCCTTGGGTACGAACACATGGGCCTTCATCCCGCCGCGCGCCGCGTAAGCGGCGAGCGCGCTGCCCGCGTTGCCCGCGGAGGGCAGGCACACGTCAGTGGCGCCGAGGGCCTTGGCCATGGAGACCGCGAGGGCGAGGCCGCGAGCCTTGAAGGAGCCGGTGGGATTCCCGCCCTCTTCCTTGACCAGAGTCCCGGGCAGGCCGATGGC
>JAIBCN010000072.1 GCA_019694155.1 Vicinamibacteria bacterium
CCCCGCGGCCGCGGATCCCCTCGATGACCTACGCGACCTGCGGGACGCGCTCACTCCCGTTCAGCGCCGCGCTCTGATGAACATGTCGAAACGCGAGCGGATGGCCGCGATTGCCGCGCACCGCAGGCGCCTGGAGGCGGCAGCCCAGAACCCGGGCGTCGCCCCCACCACGGAAGCGCCGCCCGCCACACCCGCGCGCCCCGCGCGCACGAAGATCATTCTCGAGGTCGAGGCCTCCCAGCCCTCCACGGGCGCGCAGATCAGCGCGCTCTACGCGCAGGTGATCATCGACAATCGCCCGTTCCGCGACTTCGTCATTCGCTTCTCGGGCGGAAACTCCTTCGCGCGCTGGAAGAAGGTGGAGAACATCGTGCTCGAGAACGTGCCGCTCTCCGCCCGCGAGATCACGCTGGCGGTAGCCACCGACCCCGGCCTCAACGAGGAACGGATGGAAGGATCGACGCGCCTGTCGCTGGAAGGCGAGGAAACGAACCTCAGCGTGGTGGTCCGCTTCTACAACCAGTTCGACAAGTCGGTGAGATTCCGCTAACGCCTCGCCTCCAGAGCGAGGCTCACGATGCGGTGGAGCAGCTCTCCGAAGGGGATTCCTGCGGCGAGGGCGGCCTTGGGCAGGAGCGAGTTCATGGTCATCCCGGGAAGGGTGTTGACCTCGAGGACGACCGGACCGTTCGGCCCGAGGATCATGTCGGTGCGCGAATAGCCCCGGCAGGACAGGGCCCGGTGCGCACGGATGGCCAGGGCCTGCGCCTGCCGCCGGGCCTCGTCCGGGATTCGCGCCGGACAGATCTCCTCGCACTGGGCGGGGTCGTACTTGGCCTTGTAGTCGAAGAACTCCCGCTTGGGGACGATCTCGACGACGGGGAGCGCCTCGAGCCCGTCGGCGCCGGGCGTTCCGAGCACGCCCACGGTGATCTCGGTGCCGAAAATGCGCTCCTCCACGAGCGCCTCATCGTCGTGCTGAAGGGCGAGCCGCACGGCGGCCGCCATGGCAGCGGGCGAATCGACGAGAGACATGCCGACGCTCGAGCCCTGCTTCGATGGCTTCACCACCGCGGGCACGAGAGCCATCGCTCTTTCGATCGCGGCATCGCCTTCATGAGCCACGTCGGCGCCCGTCAGATGGACGCCGCGGGGCACCGGGATTCCTTCGGCTGACAGCACGCGCTTCGCCATCACCTTGTCCATGGCAAGGGCCGAAGCGAGCACTCCCGATCCGGTGTAGGGCGTGCCGGTCAATTCGAGGAACCCCTGGATGGTGCCGTCCTCGCCGTACTTTCCGTGAAGGGCGAGAAAGGCGACGTCGATTCCCCGCTCGTCCTGGCTGGCGAGAGCCTGAGTCGCCGACTGAGCCAGGGCCTCCGCCCGTTCGACCTGATCCCGCATGGCCGGGGAAAGCTCGCCGGCGGAGGGCAGGGAGCGCAGGGGTCTTGCCTGTTGCAGCGCGATCGCCTTGTCCCGAAGCTGCGGGGATAGGCACGGATGCCGAGCCATGAGGGCCAGGGTATCTAGGAGCTTGACCTCGTAGCGGTCCTTGGGCAAGTTTTCCGCGATCATCAGGCCGGAGGCGAGCGAGATCTCGCGCTCCTCCGAAGCGCCGCCGAAGAGAACGCCGACGCGGATCCTGCCGGCCACGCTCGATCCCTCTAGCCGCGGTCCGGGCGAATCGGCGTCGGCTGGCCGTGCTGATCGACGGCTACCAGGACCACCTCGGCTTCGGTCACCTGGACGCGCTCTCCAACGCCCGCCCCCCAGCGTTCCGCTTCGACGCTGACACTGACCGTGATCGACGTGCGGCCGATCCGCTTCGTCTCGGTGAAGAAATTGACGATGTCGCCAAGGAAGACCGGGGCGTGGAATTCGACCGCGTGCATGGCCTTGGTCACGTAGCGGTGCGCGCCCGCCTTCCTTGCCTCCACCGCAGACGCGAGGTCGATGTTCGAGAGGATCACGCCCCCGAAGATGGTGCCGTAGGCGTTGGTGTCCTTCGGGAGAAGGAGCACCTTGATCGCGGGAATCCGCTGGGTCATGACCGGCCGGGCTCTCAGGCCGCGGCCTTGAGAGCGGTCGCCTTCAGCGCCTCCACGGCCTTGTCGAGCACGGGGTCCTTCCCCGGGGCCCCGAAGGCCTCGGGTGAATCGGGGTTGCGCACCAGTGTCCTGGGAGTGAGGCCCTTGCCGTTGATGGGCTGGCCCTTGGGCGTCATGTAGCGGGAGACGGTCAGGAGAAGGCCGCCGCCGCTTTCGAGGGGGATCTGCTTCTGGATTCCCGCACGGCCGAAGGTGTTTTCGCCAAAGAGGCTCGCGCGCTCCGAATCGGCCAGACACGCGGCCGCAATCTCCGCCGCCCCCGCGGTGCCCCGGTCGACGAGAACGGCGAGGGGCCCGGACCAGGCTCGCGCGGCCTCGCTCGCGACGAGAGTCTGTTCCGGGGCGTTGCGGCTCGCGAGCTTCGTCACCACGCCGCCCTTCACGAAGAGCTCAGAAAGCGCCACCGCATTCTTCAGCGGACCGGTCGCCGAACTCCGGAGGTCGAGAACGAGTGCGCGGGCGCCCTGGGCCTGCAATCCGGCGATCGTGGCCTTGAGCGTCCCCGCGACGCCGTCGTTCAGGTCCGACACCGCGATGTATCCGATGCCGCCCTCGAGAAGGCGGGACACGGGCGCGCTCGCCGACGGCCGCTCGCGGACGACCGCGGTCTCCACCGCGTCCGTGCCGGACTTGAAGATCGCCACTTTCACCGTCGTCCCCGGCTCGCCTTCGAGGAGACGCTCGCCCTTCACCACGGTGATGTTGTGGGTGTGCTTGCCGTCGATGAACTTGATGTAGTCGCCGGCCTTGATCCCGGCCTTGCGGGCGGGGGAATTGGGCCGCGTCGCCACCACGGTGAGGAAGCCGAACCGCCGTCCGAGAACTATGCCGGTGTCCCCCGTGGCGCGCTTACCGGCCTGGAGCGTCTTGAAGTCGTCGACATCGAGATAGCCGCTGTCACCGTCGAGCGCCTCGAGCAGGCCGCTCTCCGCCGCGTCGAGAGTCCGGTCCATGTTGACGGGATCGACGTAAGAATCGCGGATCATCGACACCACTTCGTGGAAGATCGAAAGCTGGGTGTAGCCGGTGTCGCCGAGCGCCCGGCGCATGAGGGGCCCGGAGGCGAGATAGACGACGGCCACGGTCGAAAGGAGCGACAGGACGAAGCGACTTCTGGAAGTCATCCTCGGATTATAGGGACGAGGTTCGTTTCAGGGCTTCTTCAACCAGTCAAGGGGGTCTTCCGGCTTCCCCTGGACCCGGACCTCGAAGTGGAGGCCGCTGCCCGTCACCCGGGTGTTCGGCAGCAGACCGAGCAGAGATCCTTGCGAAACATCGTCCCCCGGCGCCACCTTGAGTTCTCCGAGCCGGCCATACAGGGTGTGTTCGCGATTCCCGTGGTCGATGATGACGAGCATTCCGTAGCCCACGAACTGGTCGGCGTAGACCACGCGGCCGGCATGGACTGCGTGCACCTCGATCTCGGGAAAAGCGTCGATCTCGATTCCCTGCTGGACTGTCCGGGTGCCGAACTGGGGGTCGCGCTCCACGCCGAACC
>JAIBCN010000157.1 GCA_019694155.1 Vicinamibacteria bacterium
TACGACGACCGGACCACCGGCCTCGAGGCGCAGTCGCCCTTCCGCGTCCCCGACCGCCTCGGCCCCGAGACGGTCGCCGCGGCGAAGACCTGGCTCGACGCACAGGGTGATTCCCAGTTCTTCGCGTGGGTCCACCTCTACGATCCTCACTATCCCTACATCCCGGCCGAGCCCTTCAAGTCGCGCTACGCCCAGGAGCCCTATTTCGGCGAGGTGGCGGCGGTCGACGAGAGCCTGGGCCGCATTCTCGGGCCGCTGCTCGACGGCCCACGCAAGGACAATCTGCTCGTGATCTTCACGTCGGATCACGGCGAATCCCTCGGGGAGCACCAGGAATCGACCCACGGGATCTTCGCCTACGAATCGACGCTGCGGGTGCCCCTCATCCTCTGGTCTCCCATCCTTCGCCCCGAGGTTCTCAAGACGCCCGTACGCCACATCGACCTCGTGCCCACGATCCTCGACGCCCTCGCGCAACCGAAGGTCCCCGAGCTGCCCGGACGGAGTCTGCTGCCCCTCGCCGCCGAGGGCGACGGCGCACCCGCGACTTCCTATTTCGAATCTCTGTCGGCCTCCCTGAATCAGGGATGGGCGCCTCTGCGAGGTCTGTTCGACGGGCGGTTCAAGTACATCGATCTGCCTTTGCCCGAGCTCTATGACCTGAGCGCCGACCCGAAGGAGATGAAGAACCTCGTGGCTACCGAGCCGCAGGTTCTCGATCGCCTGAAGGCCGGCCTCGCCACGGAGCGGGCGAAAGACCGGGGCTCAAAGCGCGGACAGGAGGAAGCGGCGGCGCTCGAGAAGCTGAGGGCGCTCGGCTACGTGGCCGCGGGAACGGCGGCTCCGGCCAAGGATCGATACACCGCCGAGGACGATCCGAAGAACCTCATCGAAATCGACGAACGCAACCGCGAGGTGGTGACCCTCTTCAATCGGGGAGGCGTCCACCTCAACGAGGCCGTCGAACTCGTGAAGAAGAACCTCTCCGAACGCCCCGACATGGCGGGCGCGAACCTTCAGCTCGCGTATCTCGAGCGCTCCCTCGGCAATCTGCCGGCCGCGGTGGCGGCGGCCCGTCACGCGGTGCAACTGAAGCCTCTCGACGCCGAGGCGGTGGCCCTCTTGGGCGCGTACCTGACCGAGATGGGCCGCCCCGCGGAGGCGCTCAAGGTTCTGGAGCCATACGCCCGCGTCGGGGCCGTGGACTTCGACGTCCTCACCGCCCTTGGGCTCGCGCGTTCCGCCCTCGGGCAGGTTCAGCTGGCGCGTGAGACTTTCATCGCCGCCCGCGAACTTGACCCCTCGAACGGGCTGGCGTCCGCGAACCTGGGCGTTCTCGAACTGATGGCGGGGAACCGTGAGGCCGCGCGGGCCGCCCTCGAGCACGCCCTGGAGCTCGACTCGAAGATCGCCAAGGCCGAGAACACTCTCGGCGTCATGGCCGCCCAGGAAGGCCGGCCGGCGGAGGCCATCGAACGATGGAAGCGGGCGGTAGCCATCAATGATGCCGACTACCAGACCCTCTTCAATCTCGGCACGACACTGGATAAGGCCGGCCGCGCCGAGGAAGCCCGGCCCTTCTTCGAGGCCTACGTGCGCATGGCGCCCGTGGCCCTGGAAGGGCCGGACATCGCTCGCGTGAAGGCCTGGCTCGCCCGTCACCCCGGGTAGCGGCGAACCCCGTACGGGGTTGTTAATCCAATTGACCGTATTTGACGGTCGTATTGTTTGAACATCACTCGCTTCTATGCCTGGCGCTTCTACGACAGGAAGCGGTGATTATTATGGGTTTATCAATGCTTTATCTCGCAATCCCGGAGGATCGTTCGTCTGGTATCCCCCTTGCTGGAGATACAGGCAACTGGACCTCGTGTCCAAAAAACAACCAACTCTTGGAGGAGTTCGAATGAAGAAACTGTTCTTTCTCGGTCTTGCCATCTTACTGATGGCGAGCACCGGAGCCTTCGCTCAGACGGCGACGGGTAACGTGCTGGGTGTCGTAACGGACGCGTCAGGCGCCGTTCTCCCCGGCGTCTCGGTCGCCATCGCGGGCGAGGCCGGCACGCGCACCACCGTCACGGGAGCCGACGGAACCTACCGCTTCCTCAACATGGACTACGGCGACTACAAGGTCACCTTCTCCATGCAGGGATTCGGCTCGACCACCAAGTCCGTCACCATCACCACGGGCGCCAGCGCCACCGTCAACGCCGCGCTCTCAGTTGGGGGAAAGACGGAAACCGTTGAAGTTACTGGTGAGGCGCCTCTCGTCGACGTGACCAAGCGCGGTACGGGAACCACCATCAGCAACGAGCAACTGAAGGACGTTCCGAACGCCCGCGACCCCTGGGGCGTCATGCGCAACGTGCCCGGCGCGCTCATCGATCGCGTGAACATCGCGGGCAGCGAGAATGGCCAGCAGGCCAACATCGGGGGCAAGGGGTCGAGTTCCTCGGCCGTCGTGTGGAACCTCGACGGTCTCGTCATCACCGACATGTCGGCGACCGGCGCTTCCCCCAGCTACTTCGACTTCGATGCCTTCCAGGAGATCAACGTCACGACGGGCGGCGGCGACCTGACCATGCAGACCGGCGGTTTTGGCTTCGGGCTCGTGACCAAGCGAGGCACCAACACGTTCCATGGCGGCGCCCGCTACATCGCCACGGACGACCAGTGGAGTTCCTCCAACGTCTCCCCGGAACTCCTCGCGGATATCAACAAGGGCGGCACCACAAACCGCCTGGCCGGGGGCAGCAGCTACTGTGCGCCCGATGCGGGCAAGGTCCGTGAGAAGGCCGACCACGTCTATCGCATCAAGGACTTCGGGTTTGACATCGGTGGGCCGATCGTCAAGGACAAGCTGTGGTTCTATGCCACGTATGGCAAGCAAGACATCAAGCTCTGCCGCCTGAACGGCACCCAGGACGCCACCCTCCTGCCTTCCTATAACGCCAAGCTGAACTGGCAGGCGGGCGGCAACACCATGGTGACCGCGTATTACTTCGTCGGCAAGAAGCAGAAGTTCGGACGCGCGCCCGGAACCGGCCTGCAGGAAGCCGAGAGCTTCCTTTGGGATCAGGACAACGCCCACACCGACGGCGGGCTGCCCGAGGGCCTGACCAAGCTCGAGATCAACCACACCTTCTCCGCGAACCTCTACGCGACGGTCAAGGCCGCCTATTACGACACCGGGTTCATCCTCGGCGCCAAGGGCGGAGATGCCACGGGTTTCACGCTCGATTTCGACAAGAGCGAGGCCATCGGGTCCTTCTACACGTACACCGGTCGCCGGCCGCAGAAGACGGTCAACGCCGACGCGAGCTACTTCTTCCAGGGCCTCGGCGGTAACAACCAGTTGAAGTTCGGCTTCGGGTACCGCATCACGACCACGAACGACACCACGCACTACAACGGCAACCAGCTCAACGGCATCATCGCGGGCGGTCCTTACGCAGCCTACGTCCAGCGGGATGGGAATCCGCACAACGAGGGCCGATACCTTTCCGGCTACGTCGGCGATGTGCTCACGAAGGACCGTCTGACTCTTAACCTGGGCGTTCGCTTCGATGGGCAGTCCGCCAAGAATCTGCCCACCAGCATTCCGGCCAACAAGTCTTTGCCCAACCTCGTCCCGGCCGTCGACTACGCGGGCAACGACACGAACCTCGTTGACTTCAAGGACATCTCGCCGCGCGCCGGGTTCTCCTACGCGCTCAACGAGAGCCGCAAGACAGTGCTGCGAGGCTCGTATGCGAACTACGCGGCTCAGTTGGGGTATGGGCTGGTGAACGTGGCGGCGGTGCCCGCCGGCTACATCGCGTACGGCTGGCACGACGACAACCGCGACCGCGTCGTGCAGGCCACGGAAGTTGACACTGCGGGCGGCGTGCTCTACACGTACAACATCAACCCGAGCAACAAGACGGGCATCGCCCCCGGCCGCATCGATCCCAACCTGAAGAACCAGCGTGACAACGAGGCTGTGCTGGGCATCGACCACGAATTGGCAGCCAACTTCGCGATCGGGGCCGCCTACACGTTCCGCAGCTCCAAGGACTTCACCTACACTCCCTTCCTCTCCGCCCCGTGCGCGGTGGGTGCGTCCTGTACGTTCATTCAGCCCAGTCAGTACATCAAGGGAACGGACGTCACCGCGCGCGGGTTCACGGTCCAGCGGTACTCGGCTCCAGCGAATCTCGTCGCGGCCGGCGGCAACGGTCGCTACACGACCAACCGCGAGGGTTACACCCGGAAGTACAGCGGATTCGAGTTGACCATGAAGAAGCGCATGTCGAACAAGTGGGCAGCGAACCTGGCGTTCTCCTACAACAACTGGACCGAGAACTACTCCGATTCCAATCGCGTGAACGCGCTCGGAAATCCCACCAAACTCGAGACCAGTCCGCTCGCGGACGGCGGCCCCGTTTCCATTCAGGGCGGCGGCTCCGGAAAGGTGAGCTTCTACTCCCAGTTCAAGTGGCAGGTCTACGCCGATGCCCTCGTCAACCTGCCCGCGAGCTTCAGCTTCTCGACGGCCATCTTCGGCCGACAGGGCGGGCTCTATCCGACGAGCATCAGAACGAGCCTCGGCAGTGACGGCACTCAGAACGTTCTTGTGGGCGGTGTCGACGACACCCTTTATCCCAATCTGTGGAACATCGACTTGCGCCTCGCCCGCAACGCCAAAATCGGGCGCGTTACGATCACGCCATCCGTCGAGCTCTTCAACGCGCTCAACAACGACGTGGTTCTTTCCCGTGCACGCAACGCCGCCGTGGCCAGCTACGGCCGGGTCGATGAAATCATCGCCCCGCGGATCCTGCGGGTCGGCGCGCGCCTGTCGTTCTAGCGACGCTGCGGCGAGAGCCGCGGCTGCCCCGGCGATCCTCGGAGGATCGTCGGGGCTTTTTCTTTTGCGGGCGGGCTCTTCCCCTTCGCCGTCTACTTGAGGTGGCCGGCAGCCGTTCCGCGCGCCCGCCACTCCGCCAGGGAAGGCGCGTCCCCCAGCACCTCGAACGCGCGCACCACGGCCGCGTACTCCGCGGCCCCGGCTTTGGGATTCCGCGTCACGATGCCCGCGATGGTCTCCCGGGCCTCGGCGTCCCGGTTCTGAGACCAGTAGAGCGTGCCGAGGCCGGTCCGCCCTTCGGTGCTCGTCGGGTCGAGCCTCAACTCGGCCTTGAACTCCCGCTCCGCCTCGGCCGTCCGATTCAGGCGGGCGAGGCAGTCGGCCAGAGATGAGTGGATCTTCGGCACCGCGAGTGTCCGTTCCGATTCGACCAGCGCGATGACCCGCCGGTAGAGCTCCACGGCCTTGGCGAGTTCGCCCGCGTCCCGCGCCGCGTGAGCGGCGGTGAAGGCGGCCATGAAGGGCCGATAGAAAGCGATCTTGTCGCGGGGATTGGCCCCCGAGACCTTGGGTGCGAAGGTCCGCGAGCCGAGATACCCGAGCGCGCGCAGGCGCTCTTCCGCCTCGCCGGACGTCTCACCCAGAGACTCGACGCTCGCGGTCTTCCGCTGATCTTCGATGTACCGCGCCATGGCCGCCCCCGGCCGCGCGGGGTCGGGGTGCAGGTTCCTGGTTTCGCCCGGGTCGACTTCGAGGTTGTAGAGCTCGGGCTTCGGGCCACCGATGAAGTGCCACTTTCCCTCCACGGCCGAGGCGAGCTCGCTCCAGCCGAGGTGGATTCGCGGATACCACGTCTCGGAATACGCGGCGCGCGAGCCTCCCGACGACGATCGTGGAAGCGGCGCACCGTCGGTGCCCGCAGTTTCCAGGCCGGCGGCCTCGAGCAGAGTCGGCGCGACATCGATGTGGCGCACCGTGGATGACACTCGCGTTCCGCCATCGCGGCCGTCCGGCCAGGATACGAGCAGGGGAACGTGGAGGGCTTCAGCGTAGAGGAGGAGTCCGTGCTCGTCCTCGCCATGATCGCCGAGGCCCTCTCCGTGATCGGAAGTCACCACCACCGCGGGCCGCTGCACCCCGAGGGCGGCGAGGCCATCGAGGAGCGCCCCCACCATCTCGTCGGCGGCCGCGACCTCATGATCGTAGGGGCTCGATCCGCGCGCACGGAAGCGCTCGGGCGCGGCGTACGGCGTATGCGGCTCGTAGATGTGGACGAAGAGGAAGAAAGGGGCCGGCGCATGTGCCCGGACGAATCCGAGCGCCTTCTCGACCGTGACGCTCCCGGGCCGCTCCAGCCCCTGGCTTCCTGCGCCCTGAGGCACGGGCTCGTCGAAGACATCGAAACCTCGGGCTACCCCCGTCTCGCGCCTGAGGACGGTGGCGGAAACGAAGCCCCCCGTGGCGAACCCGGCCTTCTTGAACCTCTCCGCGAGCGTCTCGCCTGCCCGCAGCTCATAGCCCAGATTGTCCCTGACCCCGTGATGAGTGGGGAGAAGCCCCGTCAGCAGCGAGCTGTGCGAAGGCAGAGTCAGGGGAGCGTGGCTCCAGGCCGAGGAGAAAGCGACCGCTTTCCGGGTGAAGGCGTCGAGAGCGGGCGTCAGGCCCCGGACGCCCACATGGTCGGCGCGCAGGGTGTCGATCGAGATCAGAACGACGCTCGGCCGCGGCGGGTTCTTTCTTTCCGGCGATTGCGGCCCGCTGCCGCAAGCCGCGCAGAGGAAGAGGACGGCGAAGCCGAAGCAGGAGAAGCAGCGCCGCGCGATCATCGGAACCTCGGGTCGGCGGGGTAGCGGGCTCGCGCCCGCGCCTTCCAGCGCGAGGCTCCTTCCGAGTCGCCCAGGCCCTGGAGCGTCCGGATCACCGCTTCGAAGTCCTCCCCTCCCGCCCTTGGGTTGGCCTCGACGAGACCGCCGATCACCGCACGCGCCTCCTCGTCGCGGCTCTGCGAGCGAAGGAGCATGGTGAGACCCACCCGGCCGGACCGGCTCGTGGGCACGATTTCGATCTCCTTCCGGAACTCCGCTTCCGCTTCGGCCTCGCGCCCCATGCGGGCGAGGCAATCGGCGAGGCTCGAGTGCAGGTTCGCGAAGATCTCGTCGGAGGTGGAAGCGCTTCGTTCGATGGCGCTGCGGAAGCTCGCCTCCGCGCTCACGAGATCGCCGCGACGCACCGCGCCGAGACCGAGCGCGTAGTGGCTCATCGGACGCGAGGGGTCGGCGTCGACGCTCTTCCGCGCCGCGGCCTCCGCCTCCGCGAGCCGGCCCAGGCCCAGCTCCAGCTCGGCCAGGAACTCATACGCTCCGCCCGGATCCTGCTTCGTGGAGATCTCCGCATGCTGGCGCGCCGCGTCCGTCCGTCCCGCCAGCCTTTCCAGCTTGGCGATGGAGAGGTGGGCGGAGGAGCGCCCCGGATCGAACTCGATTACGCGATCGAAGGCACGCCTCGCCTCCGCCATTCGTCCGCTGCGAAAGAGGGTCTGAGCCAGGGTCTCCCACCCGTCGGACATCCGGGGGTTCTCCTTGAGCACGCCCTCGAAAACACGGATGGCTTCATCATTGCGGCCGGCCTGACGCAGAGCCAGCCCCTTCTCGAAGACCGCCCAGGACGCGATGTGATCCTTCGGGTCGGGCATCGTTTCGCCCGGCTTGGGCGCGGGGGCCGCCGTTCCGCCGAGGTACCCGAGCGACTGGAGCTTCTCCCGGGTCTGCGCGTCCACGGCTCCGGGGGCCGTGAATGCTCCCTGGGCGCTGCGCTCCACCACCCACGCGTCCATCCGCGCGGCGAGGGGGCCGCGCTGCGAGATCAGATTGTTCTTCTCGCCCGGGTCGCTCGACAGGTCGTAGAACTCGGGCCGGGGCGCGCGGATATACCGGTTCCGCCCTTCGGTGACCGCGTACAGCTCGCTCCAGCCCATGTGCAGGCGTCCATAGAAGGATTCGGCATAGGCCGTCCGGTCGGCGCCGCCGCCCTGGATCAGGGGAACGAGAGATTCGCCGTCGGCGCCGGGAAGAGCCGGAAGCCCGGTAAGCGCGAGGAGGGTCTGCGCGATGTCGGTCTGGCGAACCGTCGCCGACACGCGCTGCCCGCCCCGCTGCCCTCTGGCCAGCCGGATCATCAGAGGAACATGCAGGGCCTCGCGGTAGAGCAAGACGCCGTGTTCCTCCTCCCCGTGGTCGCCCAGACCCTCGCCGTGGTCCGAGGTGATCGCGATGATCGCGTCATCGAAGCGCCCCGTCGCTCGCAGGGAGTCGAGGAACCCGCCCACGATTTCGTCCGCGTAGGCGACGTCGCCGTCGTAGGGCGAGGCGTGGCCGGCGTGCTTCGGCGGCGGCTCCCAGGGCGCGTGCGGCTCGTACAAATGAAGGAACGCGAACACGGGCCCCTTCGCGGCGGCGAGGCGGTCGGTCAGGGCCCGCGCGGTGAGCGATCCATCCCGCTGCTGATGCCCGAGCGCCGCGTCCGTCCGTGTCGTGATCGCATCGTCGTACTCATCGAAACCCATGGAGATGCCGGTGCCCCGGCGAAGGACGAAGGACGAGACGGCGCCGATGGTGCGGTAGCCCTGAGCCTTGAAGGCCTCGGCCACGGTGCGCTTGCCCGTGAGGGCATAGCCCAGGTTGTCCCGGACACCGTGATGGGAGGGAAGAAGCGAGGTGAAGAGCGACGAGTGCGCGGGCAGGGTCAGGGGGACGTGGCTGTAGGCCTCGTCGAAGGACACCGCCTCGCGCGCGAAGGAGTCGAGGTTCGGAGTGAGCGCGGCCTTCGAGCCGTAGGAACCCAGACGGTCCGCGCGGAGCGTGTCGATCGAGATGAGGATGACCGAAGCGCCCTTCGACTCGATTCCAGA
This sequence comes from Vicinamibacteria bacterium, assembly GCA_019694155.1. Lineage (GTDB taxonomy): Bacteria > Acidobacteriota > Vicinamibacteria > Fen-336 > JAGNNV01 > JAGNNV01. The sequence continues at coordinate 8,757 of JAIBCN010000157.1, forward strand.
ACCGCCCCGGCAGGCGCACAGCGCCGCCGCGAGCAGCGCCAATAGAGGCCGGGAAGAAAGGAAACGCAACGCCGCCTAGGCTACCAGCGAGCCGCAGCGGATAGGAGCAGGTTTCGGGCTTAGAGGAAGGTGCCGTCGCCCTTGCCGATGAGCACGGTGACCGTATTCGAGCCGAGGTTCGTCACCACGAGATCGACGATGCCGTCCGCGTTGACGTCCGAGGCCGCCACTCCGGCGGGCGAGCTTCCCACGTTGAACCTCTGCTCCTTGGCGAAAGACCCTTTGCCGTCGCCCAGCAGAACGGAGACCGACGCCAGGCCCTGGTTCGAAGTCGCGAGATCGAGGTTGCCGTCGCGGTTGAAGTCGGCCGCCACCACCGCGCGTGGCTGGCCGCCCACCGTGAAGCTCGCCCCCGGCGCGAAGACGCCCGTGCCGTCGCCCGTGAGGAGGCGCAGCGCGGCGCCTCCGCTGATCGTCGCCACGAGGTCCATCCGGCCGTCTCGGTTGAAATCACCCATGGTCAGACCGAGCGGCCGCACGCCCACGGGAACCGCCGCTTTGGGCGACAGGCCGCCGTTGCCGTCGCCGATGAGCGCGGTGACCGTGTCGTCCTGCGCGTTCGCGACCGCGATGTCGATGAGGCCGTCGCCGTTGATGTCGCCCGCCACCAGGTCGAAAGGAGACCCTCCGACCTTGGCCGAGGAAGTCTGACGGAACGTGCCGCCCCCGTTGATGTAGGCGATGGCCTGGTTGCCGTTCTCCGTCGCGATCACGAGATCGGGCAGCGCATCCGCGTTGAGGCGCGTCGCCACCATGGCGCGGGGCTGGATCAGACCGGTGATCGCCTCCGTGGCCGTCCCGAAACTGCCCGCACCGTCGCCCTTCAGGAGGTAGACCTTGCCCGAGAGGTAGTCGGCGAGGATGATGTCGAGGGTGCCGTTCCCGTCGAAGTCGGCGAGCGCCGCGGCCACGGGATTCGAGCCCCCGGCGCCGTATGTCGTCGGGGCCAGGAACCCGGCGGGGCTGAAATAGCGGAGCACGGTGAGGTCTCCCGAGCCGTAGTTCACCACCGAGATGTCGGGCTGCCCGTTGCGGTCCACGTCTCCGGCCAGCACCGCGATGGGCTGCGTGCCGGTCCGGTAGGAGGCGCTGAAGGCGAAGGCGCCCTGTCCGGCGTTGACGAAGATGGCGATGTCGGAGGCTCCGAGGCTGGTGGCGATGAGATCGGGCCGCGCATCCCCCGTGAGATCCACGGTGCTGAGGCTCAAGACGGCGTTTCTCGAAGGCACCGCGGCCCCCGTGGTGAAACCTCCGCGCGCATCGCCGAGGCCCACGGTGAGGTCGCCCGAGCCCGAGTTCGCGACCACCACGTCGCGGGCCCCGTCCGAGTTCATGTCCGCGGCCACGATGGCCGTGGGCTCGGTACCGACCTTCAAAAGGGTCACCGTGTTGAAGGTGCCGTTCGCGGTCTGGAGCAGAAGAGAGACATCCGCCGAGCCCTTGTTCGCGACCGCGATGTCGAGGCGGGCATCGGAGTTGAAGTCGGCGACGTCGCAGGCGCTCGGTTCGGTACCGACGGCGTAGTCTCTGGGGGCTCCCAGGCCGGTCGGGCCGCCCATGTACACCGAGACCCGCCCGGTGTTCCGGCTTCCCACCACGAGATCGGTGCGCGCGTTGCCATCGAGGTCGGCGCCGCGCAGGAAGGAGATGTCCGTGGGTGCCGGGATGAGGCTCGCCGCCGTGAATCCATAGAGGCCGTCGCCGTGCCAGAGCTCGATGGAAGTTGCGCCCGCGCTCGCGATGGCGAGATCGGGAACGGCGTCGGCGTCGAGGGTTCCGACGGCGAGCGCCGTGGGCACGCCCGAGCCGCCGAGGGCGATGGTACGGACCGGGGTGAAGGTCGTCGCGTTGCCGGCCAGGATGGTGACGCTGCGCGAGCCGCGGTTCAGCACGACCAGGTCCAGGGCGCCGTCGAGATTCAGGTCGGCCGCGACGATTGCAATCGGCGTCGTGCCCACGGGGAAATCGACGGCCTGGGTGAAGGTGGTCGTGCCGTCTCCGAGGAGGACGGTCACCCGGTTGCCGAGCTGGTCGATGACCGCGAGGTCGACCTTGCCGTCGGCGTTCCAGTCGCCCGAGACGACGCCCGCGGGCTGACTGGCCGCGGCGGCGGAAGGAGAGCCGGGGATCTGGACGGTGACCGTCTTCAGTACGGCCGGCTGGGTTCCGCCCTCGCTCTGCCCGGCGACGAGCAGGGCGAGAAGCCAGGCGGCACGTTTCACTGGAAATTCACCGTCGCGGTGACGGAGCCCGATGCTCCCGCGTCGGTCGCCGCGCTGAAGGAAAGGCTCACGAGGGCCTCGCGTCCGCCGTTTGGAAGCGAATAGAAGAAGGTGAAGGGTATGACCATGCTGCCGTTCGTGTCGATCCGGTTGCCCGGCGCGCGGACGTCGAACCGGAAGGCCTCGTCCGTGCCCGTGATCGGTGTGACCACGATGCCGCCCGAGGACTGCTGGAGATCGGCGGTGATCGACTTGATGGTGAGAGGCGTCGTGTTGGTGTTGGTGATCGTCACGCTGAACGACCCGGTCCACGCGTACGTGCCTCCCGAGGCGGCCGTCACCGCCACGGTGTCGGGGCTCGGAACCGCGGTGACGGTGGCCGTCGCGGTTGTGGTGGTGTCGGTCGGTGCGGTGGCCGTGCTCCCGCAGCCCGGCATCCACAGGACAAGGGCAGGCAACGCCCACCAGGAGAGTTTTCGAGACAGGGTCATCGCAATTCCATTCATTTCCGAGAGTGAGGGGAACGCACCTTCTAGGGTCAACTCCTTAAGCGTGCCTAAAGCCCCCTGCTGGAAGAGGATACCTCGGCGGCCCTTGCGTTCCTTAGGACGTGGGCCCGGCGCCTTTGGCCGGACCCTTCAAGATCTCCCCGCCTTAGTCAGACTCAACGATGCGCAGAGTTCGCATGGCCTGCATGGACACTTTCGCCGCGACCTTGGAGGCGATGGCCGAGAAGGCCAGGGCGGCCGGTGACTCGGGTGCGGCTACCACGACAGGCGCGCCCTCGTCGCCGCCGCTGCGGACGCGGGTGTCGATGGGAACATCGCCCAGGAGGGCCACCTTGAGGTCCTTCGCGATTTCGGCCCCGCCGCCGCGGCCGAAGATCTCCGTCCGCTCGTTGCAGTGCGGGCAGGCGAAATAGCTCATGTTCTCGACCACGCCGAGGATGGGGATGTTGAGCTTCTGGAACATGCCAATCGCCTTGCGCACGTCGGAGACAGAGACGCCCTGAGGCGTCGTCACCACCACCGCCCCCGCCACTCCAACGCTCTGCGCGAGGGAGATCGCCACGTCCCCCGTGCCTGGCGGCAGGTCCACGAGGAGGTAGTCCAGTTCGCCCCAGGCCACGTCGCGCATGAACTGCTGTACCGCGCTGTGCAGCATCGGGCCGCGCCAGATCACCGCCTGGTCCTTGGGGACAAGCATGCCGATGGAGAGCGCCTTGATGCCGTGCGCTTCGGGCGGAATCATCTTCTGATCGGCGGTGAGCTCGATGTGCCCGGGCTCGATGTCGATGCCGAGCATCTGGGGCAGGTTCGGGCCGTAGACGTCCGCGTCGATCACGCCCACCCGCGCGCCCTTCCGAGCGAGCGCGATCGCGAGGTTCACCGTCGTGGTGGACTTGCCGACCCCGCCCTTGCCCGCGCCGATGGCGACGATGTTCCGGATGCCAGGGATCGCCTGCGAGGTCATGCCGCCGCGAGCCCGCACCTGCGCGGTCATGTTGACCGCGACCGAGGTCACGCCGGGAAGAGCCCCCACCAGGGCCTCGGCCTCGGACTTCATCTGGTCTTTCACCGGGCAGGCCGGCGTGGTGAGCTCGATGGTGAGGCCGACGGCGCCTCCCTCGATCTTCACGTCCTTGATGAAGCCCAGGGTGACGATGTCCTTGTGGAGGTCGGGGTCCTGGATGGACTTGAGGGTTTGCAGGATCGTTTCTTGAGTGAGAGCCATGTTTCCTTTGCGGACGGTGGGCTGGGCGGATGAAATTGATGAACGCGCGGCCCCAGTGCCCAGGCGGCGGCTCCGGCGGAGGTCGTTTGGGACTAGCTCGAGGCGAGGGCGTCGTCGACGGCCTTTTGCAGGCCCTCGAACTTGCCCGTGGGCGATCCGAGAACCTTCTTCACGATCTGCCCCTTCTTGCCGATGACGAAAGTCGTGGGGAATCCCTGGTTGGCGTTGTAGTTCTTGAGCACCTCGTCGGCGCCCAGAAGCTGAGGGTAGGCGACCTTGGTCTTCTGGAGGAACTCCTGGATCTCCGCCGGCTCGCCGGAGTCGAAGACCACGCCCACCATCTCGACGCCGCGCGACTTGTTCTTGGCGTAGAACGTCGTGTACTCGGGGATCTCCTTGATGCACGGCGTGCACCAGGTGGCCCAGAAGTCGACCACCACCACCTTGCCCTGGAACGAGGCAAGGCTGGTCTTGCCGCCCGCGAGATTGGGCAGGTCGAAGGGCGGGGCCTGGGTGTTCTGCTGGGTCGGCGGCGCGCCGCAGGCCACGCACAGCGCGACCGCGGAAATGGCGAGCATCGAACGGATCGGGGACATGCAGTCATTATAACGAGGGGGTCTGATCGAGCTTCGGCGGCGCCGATCGGGCGTATGGTTCCGCGCATGCTCGAGACACGACGCCGCGCGCTCCTGCCGCTCCTCGCTCTTTCTCTCGTTTTCGGCTCCGCGGCGTCCTCGGTGCGCGCCGCCGATTCCCCTCCTGTCGAGAACGCTCTCTTCGAGAAGCTGCGGACGGCCATCGCGGGTGTCGACGCCCGCCTCGACGGTGTTCTGGGGGTCGCGGTGAAGGATCTCGCCACCGGACGGGTGATCGAGGTCCGGGGCGACGTCGTGTTTCCCCAGGCCTCGGCGATCAAACTGGCGCTCATCTACGAGCTCTACCAGCAGGCGGGGGCGGGTTGGGTGGACCTCAACTCCCTTCGACCTCTGCCGAAGGTGAGGGTGGGTGGAAGCGGCGTGCTGCCTTTCCTCTCCGACAAGGCGCAGCTCACGGTGCGCGACTTGGCTGTCCTCATGATGTCGCTTTCCGACAACGCGGCCACGAACATCCTCATCGACGAGGTGAGTTTCGCGGCGGTCAACGGGCGCATGGACTCCCTCGGCCTTCCCAGGACCCGCCTGCGACGACACATGATCGATCTTGCGGCCGCTCGCCGCGGCGAGGAGAACGTCTCGACTCCTCAGGAGATGACGCGTTTGATCGAGGCGATTCGGAGAGGCGACGGTCTTGCTCCGGCCCTGGCCGAGGACCTGCGCACGGTGGTGGGTGTGCCCAAGTCGACGGCTTTCCGCGACCCTCTGCCTGAAGGCCTCACCGTCCTCGACAAACCCGGCGAACTCGAGGGCGTCCGCACCGCAACCGGCCTGGTCGCGCTGAAGTACCGCCCCTACGCCGCCGCCATCATGACCACCGCTCTCCGGAACGATCGGGACGGAGACGCGGCCATCCGCGAGATATCGCGCGTGATCTACGAGACCTTCGACCGTCTGGATCGCATGGCGCCCGAGGGTCGCCTGCTCGGGCGATAGCGGGCGTCAGTTGGCGCGCGGCGGGCGAGGAGCTTCGATGAGGCCGAAGAGCGGCACGCCGTCGACGTTCGGCATGGTGAAGCCGAGGAGCCGGGCCACGGTCGGCGCGATGTCGATCTGCCGCACCGACGGGAGCGGAACCCGGGCCCGGATTCCCGAGCCCGCGGCGATGAGGCCGGTGAACATGCGCGGCTCGGTGGGGATGAAGCCGTGCGCCCCGCGCCTCGTGGTGCCGACGAGGAACTGGTTGTCGTCGAACCCGTCCGAGAGGTAATAGCCTTCGGCGGGTTCGAGGAAGAAGAGCGCGCCCGGATAGGAGCCGCGCTCGTCGAGTTCAAGGCGGTCGACCACCCGGAACAGGCCCTTGTACTTCGTCCGGGCGAGATCCTCGAAGAGGGACTGGACGCGGGTCGCGAGGGCCTTCGAGCCCGGTTCCTTCGTGACCACGGCCATGCCGTGCAGCACCGCCGACCAGTCGGTGATGTTGCCCTTGTCATCGGTCTTGAGGAGGCCCGCGTCGCGCAGGATCACGTTCGGCTGGAAGAGCGCGTGAACGCGCGAAAAGCCGTGGTCTCCCGTGATCACGAACGCCGTGCGGCCGCGGATCCCGGCCTCGTCCACCGCCTTCATGATCTCGCCGATGTGCGCGTCCACCCGCTCGTAGGCGGCGCGCGCCTCGGGCGAACCGGGGCCGCTCGCATGCTGGGCGGAGTCGGTCTCCATGAGGTGGACCACCATGAGGTTCGGCTTCTCCGTGCGCACGATGCGGACCGCGACGGCAGTCGCGAAACGGTCGCGCTTGACCGCATCGAGGTTGTCGCGCTCGCCGAACCCGCCGAGATCGGCCACCACCGCGTCCACGAGGCCCGGGGTGGAGTCGCGCCGGGCGCGGGCGAGCCAGGTCATGTCGGAAGGAACCTGGTTGCTCTCGGGATAGATGACGTCCATCGCGGCTCCCACGGAAACCGGCCATGACACCCCCGCGGTTTTGAGGCCGTTCTTTCGGGCGGCTTCCCAGATGGGCGGCGCCTTCATGGCGCTGTTCTCGTAGAACCACAGACGCGAGCCGTGCTCGGGGTCGAGGATGGTGTTGGTCACGATGCCATGCTTCGAAGGCGGCACCGCGGTCACGATCGAGGTGTGCGACGGGTAGGTCATTGACGGGTACGTGACCACCACTCCTTCGGCCGCGCTGCCCGCCTCCTTGAGAGCCATGAGATTCGGGATCTTCACGCCCTCCCGCTCCGGATCGAGGTAGACCGCGGGCCGGAAGCCGTCGATGGAGATGAGGATGACGTGATCGGCGAGGCGAGACGCGGGCGTCTGGGTCTGGGCGGCCGTTCCCGCCGCCGCGGCGGTGAGAGAGGCGCACAGGAGCGCCCTGCCGAGCCGGCGCAGGCTGGCGAGAGTGGAGGCGGGTTTCATAGGGGCGAGGAGAATAGCCGCGCACCCCTGGTGGGCGAACAGGGTTGACGCCGCTTTTTATGAACCCGCCACCGCTTCCGCTTCGACCTCGACGAGATACTCGTCCCCGATGAGGTCGGCCTGGACCAGAGTGTTCGCGGGCATGATGTGCCGGAAGCGTTCGCCGTGGGCCAGGGCCACGTCCTCCCAGTCGTACGTGTTGCGCACGTAAATACGCGTCCGCACGACGTCCTCGAGCTTCGCTCCGAGGGAGAGGAGCGCGCCCTCGATCTTGTCGATGATGAAGTGGAATTGAGCGCGCGGGTCGTTGCCGCCGATCGCCCGCCCGACATGGGTCGCGGTGGTCCCGGAGATCCAGATCCGGTCGTCCATGCGGTGCGCCCTCGAGAAGCCGGCGAGGCCTTCCCAGTTCGTGCCCGAGACGACGAGGGTGCGGCCCTTCGGCCCCGGCTTCACCGGATAGGGCGGAGGCATGGCGTCGATGTGGTGACTGAGGTCTCCGGTGGCGGTGAGGTAGGGCGGCTTTCGGTACTCGTCGCCGCAGTCCCCCGGGATCTTCCTGAGGCCCTTGCGTCCGCGCGCGATGGTCTCGCGGTCCTCGTCATCGAGTTCGAGGTCGAAGAGGCGCACGGTTTCCCCGACGTGCTCCGATTTCGTCAGGCGGGCTCCGACCACGATCGCCGCCACCGCCTCGTTGTCGAGGATCGCGCGTTCGGCCACCAGGGGGATGGTGACGCCGTGTTTCACCGCGACCTCATCGAGCCTTCGCAGCAGCAGCTGGAAAGCCTCCCAGCCGCCGGCCGCGCGGATGAAGCGCCCGTACTTCATCTGCGACCAGGTCGGCAGGCGATTCCAGTCCGGTTCTTCGCGGCCGAGCCATGCCTCCGAGAGGAACCCGCCCAGAAGAGTGCCGTAGGCGAGAAGACGGACCTTATGGGCGAGACAGAACGCGGCCATGGCGCCCCCGGCCCGGGCGTCGAGGACGGAAAAGGAAACCTGGTTTGAAACGATCTCGATGCCGCTCTGTACGGCCACGCGCAGGTGCGCGGTATCGAAGTTCGTGACGCCGATGTGGCGAATGAGGCCCTCACGCTTCAGGTCCTGGAGGTGGAAGAGGGCATCGAGCCACGAGGGGTCGGCGTAGGTCCAGGTGTGGAACTGCAGGAGATCTATGCGATCGGTCCGCAGGCGCGTCATGGATCGTTCGACCGCCTCGCGGACGTCCTCGCGGGAGATCGGACCCGGCTTCGGCGTCCATTTCGTGAGCCGCTCGGCGCGATCACCGAAGATGCCCGCGACCAGTTCCGCCGAGCCGTAGTGATCGGCCATGTCGAAAGTGGTGAGGCCGGCGTCCACGTAGGGGCTCATGGCGAGGGCAGCCTGGTCCACGTCGAACTCGCGGCCGTCGCGTTCGAGATCGGCGATCTGCCAGAGGCCGCTCACGACGCGCGAGACGCTCAGGCCGTCGCCCAGGAAGTAGCGGGGGATGGAGGTCACCGGCCTACTCCGCGGGCATGGCCTTGAAATGGGCTTCGAGGTCGAAGCCCTGACGCCGCAGTTTTCGAACCTGGATCCAGAAGATGAGCGAGGCCACCGCCATCACGATGACCCAGACGAAGGACGATCGCAAGGCCCAGTGACTCACGGGCGCTGCGAGGTCCTTGGAAATGTGAACGGCCAGGAATCCGCCGAGGCCGAAGAGGCCGAGGGCGGCCAGAGGAATCTGAAGGCGCCGGGAGCGCACCACGGTGATCCGCCGCGCGATCTGTGGATTGGTGTGCTTGAGGGCCAGCACCGACGCGCACATGAGCAGGAAATTCACCAGCATCGAGGTGACCAGGATGTCGACGCCCAGGAAGAAATCGCTGGCCAGGTGGCTTCCGATGATGCTGAGCGAGGCCATGCCGCCGCTGGCGATGAGAGCGACGTGAGGTGTCGCCCACCGGGGATGGACGCGCGCCACCGCGGAGGGGAAGATCCCGTCTTCCGCCCAGGCGAACATGAGGCGCGAGACCGCGAGCAGCATGGCCGGGAGGTCGTTGGTGAGGGCGACCGCCGCCCCGCCCACGATCATGACCGTCCAGCCGGGAGACAGGAGCATCCCGAGCAATCCGGGCGCGGTGACGTCGCGGAGCTGCGCCTGCTGCGCCACGTAGGCCCACGGCACCGCGTGGTACACCGCCCCGGTGAAGAGCATGTAGAAAGCGCCCACGCTCACCACCGCGATGGCGATGGCGAGGGGCAGGTTGCGCTCCGGGTTCTTCGCCTCGCCGCCGGCCTGCGCGATCGAATCGAAGCCGATGAAGCTCGAGAAGAGGATCGAGGCCGCGGCGAGGAACTTCGAGAGATCGAAGGGCGCCTCCGGGGTGGGCGGCAGGGAAGCGCTCTCTCTCGCCTGCAGAGCCGCTCCGAAGTCGCCCTGATCGAACCAGAGCCCCGTGACGATCACGATGAAACCCGCGAGGAACATCACGATCATGAGGGGAATGAGGGTGCGCTCGTAGGACTTGAGCCCGCGCAGGTTCACACCCACGAAGAACCAAAGGAAGACGAGGGCGATGAGAGGCCGCACGAGCCCGGTCTCCATGGTGTGGGCGAGGCCGGTGAAGCCGAGCGGCAGAGCGATATCGCGAAGGAACGCGACGAGCACGTAGGA
>JAIBCN010000103.1 GCA_019694155.1 Vicinamibacteria bacterium
TCGGCGCGAACGATGTGGTGTTGTTCGAGCAGCCGAAGAACATCCATCTCCTCTCTCTGCCCCTGTGGGGACTGTACGGGGCGAACGCCCTCGAATTCCGCCGCTTCAACCCCGATCCCGAGCGGCTTGCCCATCTGATCTCCGCGTGGCGGAAGACGTATCGGAACATCTACTTCGTCACGAGCTTCAGAACCGATGTCTGCGGCCTGTTTCTCGAGCGCACCCAGACCTTTCGATTCACCTCCTCCGAGTTCGAATGGACGTACGACCGCGTCCCGAACAAGCCGGAGCCGCGCGTCGTCGAGTTCTATCTTTCCCGGGTGATTGAACCGGAGACCCTGCGGGTCACCACCGAGCCTCTCATCGATATCGGCGGGTCGGGCGATCTCCAGACGTCCGGTTTCTTCGACAGCGAGGCCACCGGCGAGCGGACCTACCGCTGGACGGGCGGCTGCCTCGACGAGCGAGGCAACGCGACCGGATCCATCTATGTGCCGGCCGCCGCCGCCGGATCGCGCTTGCGAATCCGGGCCACGGCCCACCTCCGCCCCGCGACCGCGAAGCCCGCGCTGGTCAGGGCCTATTTCAACGAAGCGCTCATCGGGGAGTTCACCGCGGATGGAACCTGGCGCGACTTCGAGGTCGTCCTCCCAAGCCCTCTCCCCGCCGGATCGAAGATCCTGCGCCTCGACGTGCCTGCGTGGAGGCCCACGAACACCGACCCCAGCGCCACCGACACCCGGGACCTCGGCATCATGGTGGACAGCGTCGAGGTCCTCCCGCCGAAGCCATGAAGGTTCTCATGGTCACCTCCTCCTACCCGCTCTTCGAGGGAGACGGGACCGCGCCTTTCATCGAGGAGATCGCGCGCGGCGTCGCCGCCCGCGGACACCAGGTCGACGTGGTGCTTCCCTCGCACCCGAAACTGCGGCGAGCGGCGGAAGGCGGGCTGAGGTTCTTTCCCTTCTCCTACGCTCCGTTTCCGAGCCTGAACGTCTGGGGCTACGCGCAGAGCATGAACGCGGACCGCGGGTTCAAGGGGAAGACGCTCATCGTGGCTCCCTTCGCCGCACTCGCCACCACCGGCGCGGTGCGTCGGCTTCTCCGCGAGGAGGCCTACGACATCGTTCACGCCCATTGGGTGGTGCCGGGAGGCGTCTTGTCGCGAGGGCCCGTGGTGGCGCATCGCAAGCCGTTCGTCATCTCGCTTCACGGCAGCGATGTGTTCGCAGCCGAGCGCAGCCGGCTTTTGGGAATCGCGGCCCGGCGCGCGTTCCTCGCCGCGGGGGCGGTGACCGCCTGCAGTTCCGACCTGCGCGCCCGCGCGATCGCGCTCGGCGCGCCCGAGAGGAGCACGCGCACCATGCCCTACGGGGTCGACGCGGCCTTCTTTGGCGGCGCGACGCTCGCCCATGACGAACGCAACGCGATGCGCCGGCGCCTGGGTGCTGCTCCCGGGCAGATCCTGGTGGTGGCCGTCGGGCGGTTGGTGGAGAAGAAAGGCTTCGCGCATCTGATCGAGGCCGTGGGTGGATCCTCGCAACTGCACGTCGCGATCGTCGGCGATGGCGATCTCCACGACAACCTGGACGCCCGGGCCCGCGCCTCGCGATCCTCCGTGACCCTCGCCGGCCGCTTTTCCCGGAAGGAAACGAGGGACGCACTCGATAGCGCGGATATCGTGGCGGTGCCGTCCATCGTCGACTCCAAGGGAAACGTCGATGGCCTGCCCAACACCCTTCTCGAAGCCATGGCGTCGGGCCGGGCCATCCTGGCGAGCCGGGTTGCGGGTATTCCCGATGTGCTGTCCGATGGAGTCGAGGGCCTTCTGGTTCCACCGGGCGAGGCGTCCTCCATCCGCCAGGGCCTGCTGCGCCTCGCCTCGAGCCTGAGCCTCCGCACGCATCTCGGTGAAGGGGCGTTGCGTCGGGTGAAGCGTGATCTCACATGGGAGCGGGTCGCGGCGACCCTAGAAGAGAGTTATGTCCAGGCGCGGACGCTGGCGAAACGTTAAGGGTCGCGAGAGCCGGGTCACCCACCCGCGAGAGCGGTTGATGGTGACTGCGGCGAGCTTCGGCGCTCACATGGTCGCGCCATTTCTGCCACGGCCGGCGGATCGTCCGCCCGCGGAGATCCTGCTTCTGCGACTCGACCGGATCGGGGACGTTCTTATGAGCCTGCCCGCGATTCATGCCCTGCGCGAGGCGCTGCCCGCCGCGAAGATCCGGCTCGCCGTGGGCGAGTGGTCGCGGGAGATCGCAAACGATGCGCCGGTGGATGATGTCCTCGTCTGGAGCGCACCCTGGGTGGGTCGAAAGGACGAGGGCGCCTCGAGCCTCGCCGCCCTCTTCCGGGCCGCACGCTCACGGCGGGCGACGCGGCCCGATCTCGCCATCGACCTCCAGGGCGACTCGCGCGCGATGTGGCTGATGGCGGCCACCGGCGCTCGCGCCCGGGTCGGCTACGCGAATACCGGCAGCGCCGGGCTTCTCACCGCGGTCACCGACCTGAACGAGGACGTGAGCTTCGTCGAGCAGAACTACCTGGCCATCGAAACGGCGCTTGGCCATGCGGTTCCCCGGAAGCCTTTCCGGTGGCTGGATGGGGCGCGCCGTGCCCGTGGTTCGGAGTTCCTGGCCGGTCGACTCGACGGGGCTGGCCTACGTCCGCAGGGGCCGCTCATCGGGATCCATCCCGGCGCGGGCCGTCGAATAAAGGAATGGCCGATCGAAAGGTTCGTGGCCCTGGGCCGGAGGCTGGTGGAGGAGAAGCGCGCCGTGCTGATCGTGACCGGCTCGGCGGGTGAAGCGGACAAGGCGCGCTCGATCGCGGAAGCGATTCCGGGAGCCGGGCTCGACCTCTCCGGCCAATTGAAGCTCGGCGCCTTCGCCGAAGTGATGAGCGCTCTCGACGCGTTCATCTCCTGCGACACCTCGGCCATGCACTTCGCCTGCGCCATGGGTCTGCCCTCCGTGGCCATCTTCGGCCCCTCAGACCCCGGCCGGTATTTCTCGGGAGGCGATCAGGGTTTCGGATCAGGAAAGAAGCACGTGGCTCTTGGCCCCACGCTCTGGTGCAGTCCCTGCAACCTCATCCGGCGTCCGCCCGACGAGTGCGACGCGGCCCCCGCCCCCGAATGCCTGGCCCAGATCACGACGGACGCGGTGTTCGACGCCACCGTGGGGCTTCTTTCCTCGGGGCACTGACGGCCCGACTTCAGGGAGTGGGGCTCTCCCGCGTTTCGTGGCTGTGCTTCTTGCCCTCGCCCTCGGCGCCGTAATACGCAGAGTAGTAGCGACCGTAGTAGTAGGAATGGCGGTGCAGGTTGACCCGGTTCAGCACGACGCCCAGAACCGCGGCTCGCACCGCCCGAAGCTGATCCGCCACGTGGCGAACCGCCTGCCGCGGCGTCTTGTCTCCCGAGCACACCACGACGATGCCGTCGGCCAGGGTCGCGATCACCGCAGCGTCGGACAGACCGAGCGCGGGCGGAGAGTCGACGATCACCCAGTCATAGCGGCTCCGGGCCTGTTCGATGAGCGCCTTCATGGCGTCCGAACCGAGGCGTTCCGCCGAGAGGTTCTGGGGGGTTC
>JAIBCN010000156.1 GCA_019694155.1 Vicinamibacteria bacterium
TCGGCGCGAACGATGTGGTGTTGTTCGAGCAGCCGAAGAACATCCATCTCCTCTCTCTGCCCCTGTGGGGACTGTACGGGGCGAACGCCCTCGAATTCCGCCGCTTCAACCCCGATCCCGAGCGGCTCGCCCATCTGATCTCCGCGTGGCGGAAGACCTATCGAAACATCTACTTCGTCACGAGCTTCAGAACCGATGTCTGCGGCCTGTTTCTCGAGCGCACCCAGACCTTTCGATTCACCTCCTCCGAGTTCGAATGGACGTACGACCGCGTCCCGAACAAGCCCGAGCCGCGCGTCGTCGAGTTCTATCTTTCCCGGGTGATTGAACCGGAGACCCTGCGGGTCACCACCGAGCCCCTGATCGATATCGGTGGATCGGGCGATCTCCAGACATCCGGCTTCTTCGACAGCGAAGCCACCGGTGAGCGGACCTACCGCTGGACGGGCGGCTGCCTCGACGAGCGCGGCAACGCCACCGGTTCCATCTACGTGCCGGCCGCGGCCGCCGGGTCTCGCCTCCGGATCCGCGCCACCGCCCATCTTCGTCCAGCGAACGCCAAACCCGCGCTGGTCAAGGCCTACTTCAATCAGGCGCTCATCGGAGAGTTCACCGCGGATGGAACCTGGCGCGACTTCGAGGTCGTCCTCCCAAGCCCTCTCCCCGCCGGATCGAAGATCCTGCGCCTCGACGTGCCCGCGTGGAGGCCCACGAACACCGACCCCAGGGCCACCGACACCCGGGACCTCGGCATCATGGTGGACAGCGTCGAGGTCCTCCCGCCGAAGCCATGAAGGTTCTCATGGTCACCTCCTCCTACCCGCTCTTCGAGGGAGACGGTACCGCGCCTTTCATCGAGGAGATCGCGCGCGGCGTCGCCGCCCGCGGGCACCAGGTCGACGTGGTGCTTCCCTCGCACCCGAAACTGCGGCGAGCGGCGGAAGGCGGGCTGAGGTTCTTTCCCTTCTCCTACGCTCCGTTTGCGAGCCTGAACGTGTGGGGCTACGCGCAGAGCATGAACGCGGATCGCGGGTTCAAGGGGAAGACGCTCCTCGTGGCCCCCTTCGCCGCGCTCGCCACCACCGGCGCGGTGCGTCGGCGTCTCCGCGAGGAGGCCTACGACATCGTTCACGCCCACTGGGTGGTGCCGGGAGGCGTCTTGTCGCGAGGGCCCGTGGTGGCGCGTGGCAAGCCGTTCGTCATCTCGCTTCACGGCAGCGATGTGTTCGCAGCCGAGCGCAGCCGGCTGGTGGGAATCGCGGCACGGCGCGCGTTCCTCGCCGCGGGGGCGGTGACCGCCTGCAGCTCCGATCTGCGCGCCCGCGCGATCGCGCTCGGCGCGCCCGAGGGGAGCACCCACACCGTGCCCTACGGGGTCGACGCGGCCTTCTTTGGCGGCGCGACGCTCGCCCATGACGAACGCGACGCGATGCGCCGGCGCCTGGGTGCTGCCCCCGGGCGGATCCTGGTGGTGGCCGTCGGGCGGCTGGTGGAGAAGAAAGGCTTCGCGCATCTGATCGAGGCTGTGGGCGGATCCTCGCAGCTGCACGTGGCGATCGTCGGCGACGGCGACCTCCACGAGAATCTGGACGCCCGGGCCCGCGCCTCGCGATCCTCGGTGACCCTCGCCGGACGCTTTTCCCGGAAGGAAACGAGGGACGCACTCGATAGCGCGGATATCGTGGCGGTGCCGTCCATCGTCGATTCGAAGGGAAACGTCGATGGCCTGCCCAACACCCTTCTCGAAGCCATGGCGTCCGGCCGGGCCATCCTGGCGAGCCGTGTCGCGGGCATTCCCGATGTGCTGTCCGATGGAGTCGAGGGCCTTCTGGTTCCACCGGGCGACGCGTCCTCCATCCGCGAGGGCCTGCTGCGCCTCGCCTCGAGCGTGAGCCTCCGCACGCATCTCGGGGAAGGGGCGTTGCGCCGGGTGAAGCGAGATCTGACATGGGAGCGGGTCGCGGCGACCCTCGAAGAGAGTTATGTCCAGGCGCGAACGCTGGCGAAACATTAGAGGTCGCGAGAGCCGGGTCACCCACCCGCGAGAGCGGTTGATGGTGACTGCGGCGAGCTTCGGCGCTCGCATGGTCGCGCCATTTCTGCCCCGGCCGGCGGATCGACCGCCCGCGGAGATCCTGCTCCTTCGACTCGACCGGATCGGGGACGTTCTCATGAGCCTGCCCGCCATTCATGCCCTGCGCGAGGCGCTGCCCGCCGCGAAGATCCGGCTCGCCGTGGGCGAGTGGTCTCGGGAGATCGCGCACGATGCGCCGGTGGATGATGTCCTCGTCTGGAGCGCACCCTGGGTGGGTCGAAAGGACGAGGGCGCCTCGAGCCTCACCGCCCTCTTCCGGGCCGCACGCGCACAGCGGGCGACGCGGCTCGATCTCGCCATCGACCTCCAGGGCGACTCGCGCGCGATGTGGCTGATGGCGGCTACCGGCGCTCGCGCCCGGGTCGGCTACGCGAATACCGGCAGCGCCGGGCTCCTCACCGCGGTCACCGACCTGAACGAGGACGTGAGCTTCGTCGAGCAGAACTACCTCGCTATCGAAACGGCGCTTGGCCACGCGGTTCCCCGGAAGCCTTTCCGGTGGCTGGATGGGGCGCGCCGTGCCCGTGGTTCGGAGTTCCTGGGCGGTCGACTCGACGGGGCAGGCCTGCGCCCGCAGGGGCCGCTCATCGGGATCCATCCCGGCGCGGGCCGTCGGATAAAGGAATGGCCGATCGAAAGGTTCGTGGCCCTGGGCCGGAGGCTGGTGGAGGAGAAGCGCGCCGTGTTGATCGTGACCGGCTCGGCCGGTGAAGCGGACAAGGCGCGCTCGATCGCGGAAGCGATTCCGGGAGCCGTGCTCAATCTCTCCGGCCAATTGAAGCTCAGCGCCTTCGCCGAAGTGATGAGCGCTCTCGACGCGTTCATCTCCTGCGACACTTCGGCCATGCACTTCGCCTGCGCCATGGGTCTGCCCTCCGTGGCCATCTTCGGCCCCTCGGACCCCGGCCGGTATTTTTCGGGAGGCGATCAGGGTTTCGGATCAGGAAAGAAGCACGTGGCTCTTGCCCCCACGCTCTGGTGCAGTCCCTGCAACCTCATCCGGCGTCCGCCCGAAGAGTGCGACGCGGCCCCCGCCCCCGAATGCCTGGCCCAGATCACGACGGACGCGGTGTTCGACGCCACCGTGGGGCTTCTTTCCTCGGGGCACTGACGGTCCGACTTCAGGGAGCGGGGCTCTCCCGCGTTTCGTGGCTGTGCTTCTTGCCCTCGCCCTCGGCGCCGTAATACGCAGAGTAGTAGCGACCGTAGTAGTAGGAATGGCGGTGCAGATTGACCCGGTTCAGCACGACGCCCAGAACCGCGGCTCGAACCGCCCGAAGCTGATCCGCCACGTGGCGAACCGCCTGCCGGGGCGTCTTGTCTCCCGAGCACACCACGACGATGCCGTCGGCCAGGGTCGCGATCACCGCGGCGTCGGACAGACCGAGCGCGGGCGGAGAGTCGACGATCACCCAGTCATAGCGGCTCCGGGCCTGTTCGATGAGCGCCTTCATGGCGTCCGAACCGAGGCGTTCCGCCGAGAGGTTCTGGGGGGTTC
>JAIBCN010000142.1 GCA_019694155.1 Vicinamibacteria bacterium
GAGCCCCCGGAGTTCGAGGTGGGTCAGCTGCCCGGGGTCTCCCCTTCGAGCCGGTCGCGTCTCTGTGCGATGTTGATGGCCGAGGGTTATCTTCAGCCTGTCTTGCCGAATCCTGTGGAGGTCCGAACCTGATGCCCGTGTCCTGGAAGCGTGCCGCCTTCCTTCTCGTCCTGTCCGCCGGGGTCTCGGCCCAGGCCGTCGCCCAGACCAGTCCCACGACCAGGGATCCTCGTCCCGCTCCGTCGGCATCGCCTGCGGCGACCGTCGACGCTCCCGCTGCCTTCACGCTCAAGCTGACGCCCCAGAGGCTCGTGACTCTCAACGCCGAGAAGGCGAAAGCCGCGGATATCGGCCAGAGTCTCGAGAGGGAGCTCAAGGTCCCGGTCCGCATGTCGCCACTGGTGGCCCGACAGCTCATCACTCTCAAGCTCGATCGGGTCCCCGTCGAGAATCTGCTGCACGCCCTCGCGCCTCAGATCTACCTCGACTACGAGGTGCGCTGGGACCGGCCTCAGGAGGACTGGGTCGCCATCGAGCTGACCGGCTTCAATGAACGCGAGCCCAACACCCCGGTGGAGCAGAGAGCGTTCATGGTTCTCGCCGGCAACACCGAGGACGAAACAGTGACGGAAGAGACCATGGCCCAGGAGCAGGCTCTCAAGGACGAAGAGAAGCTCAAAAAGGACCCGCCGAAGGAAGGACCGGTGCTCGACGTTTCCGTCAAGGACGGCCTCGTCTCCATCCGGGCCCGGAAGCAGATGGTGACCGCCATCCTCCTCGACGTGGCCTCCAAAGCGGGCATGGGCTTTGAAACCCGCGGGCAGCTCGACGAGGCCTTCATCGATCTCGATGTCCGCGGTCTCCCCGTCGATCAGCTCCCCGCGGCGGTCGCGCGGCCTAATTTCGGCGTGCTCATGAGGCGCAACGTGACCGCGGGAGTCTCGCGGCCGGTGGCGGTGCTTCTCGGCACCGAGGCCACCAAGGTGAAGAAGTAGCGCGCTACTTGCGGGTGCGGTAGAAGCGGATCAGGTCCGTGCTCTCGGGCGCGGGCAGACCAAGCTGGCGGAGCATGGTGGTGATCTGGCCGCGGTGGTAGCTGCCGTGGTTCACCACGTGCTGCAGCATGTGCCAGAACACCGAGGAGCCCGGGTCGCCGGCGAGCGTCTTGTAGTCGAACGTGCGCTCGATACCGGCTTCTCCCAGGGACTCGAGAAAGCCGCGCACGTCCGCCTCGGTCTTCTGCCAGAGGCGGCGCACCGTGGCCACGTCAGGGAAGGTCTCGCGCGGCAGCTGCGCGGTGGGCGAGGTGCCCGTCCATCGCTGGTGCCACGCCCACTCGGCCGAGTAGACGTGCCCGAGGGTATCCTGGATGGAGGTGAAGCTCGACCCCAGTTCCTTTGTGAACTGTTCGGGGGTGAGGGGGTCGAGGGCCTTCAGCATCCGGTCGCGGGCCCAGTAGTGATAGTCGAGAAGAGTGCGCAGGTCCTGGATGTTCACGGGATCTCCTTGGATGGTGGTCTAGTCTACGTAGACGAGGTTCATGGAGCCGTGCCCGCGAAGAAGAAACAGAGCGACAAACCCCTCACCGGCGCTCTTCTCATCAAAGAGACCTGCCGCCGGATTCGCGTGGCGCGCGCGTACTGGGACGCCCACAACAACCGCGCCTGCCGCGGTGAACGTGAGAAGGCGATCGCGCTGTACGAGAGCCTGAGCGCCGCGGATCGCGAGAAGATCCCGCAGGAACTGCGAGTCTGGTTGCGCTACCGGAGCGAGAAGTACTTCGGTTCCCACCGAACCCCGCCAGGCCGCGCCTGACGCGGCTCTTACTTCACGCGCGTCCCGCTCGGCACGTCCTTCTCGAAGCCCGCGAGCACGGCCTTGCCGTCGACGGTCGCGGCGAGAAGCATCCCGTGCGACTCGACGCCCATGAGCTTCGCGGGTTTGAGGTTGGCGATGATGATGATGGTGCGGCCCACCATCTGCTCGGGCTCGTACGCTTCGGCGATGCCGGACACGATCTGGCGCGGCACGCCGCCCACGTCGAGCTGGAGCTTCAGCAGTTTCTTGCTGCCCTTGATCTTCTCGGCCGCGGTGACCCTGGCGACGCGGAGGTCGAGGGCGCCGAAGGCCTCGATGCCGACGAGTTCGGATTCGGGGGGGGCGGCGGGTGCGGTGGCAGTGGTGGTGAGAGGAGGAGATTGCTTCGGCCCGTCAGTTGCTGGCGCGGTGGTCGGGGCGAGCTCCTTGTCGTCGTTCACGGTGTGCGTCTTCTCCTCGGCGGCCGGAGCCGCCTTCTTGAGTTCGATGCGGGGGAAGAGGGGAGTGATGGGCCCGAGCGGCTGTCCGGGAGCGAGAAGGCCCCAGGCGGCCGAGGTGCGCGCGGGCGACTCCTTCGGAATGCCGAGCATGTCGAGGACTTTTCCGGCCGAGGAGGGAATGACGGGCGAAGCGAGCAGGGCAAGCACGCGGACGCGCTCAGCCAGGCGATAGAGGAACGCGTTCAGTTCGGCCGCGCGGGCGGGATCCTTGGCGACATTCCAGGGCGCCGTCTGCACGATCCACTGGTTGGCGTCGCTGATGTAGCCCCAGATCTCGGTGAGAGCGGCCGAGACGTTCAGCGCCTCGTAGGCCGCGAACACGCTCTCCGTGTTCACTCGCAGCTCCGCCCCTTCCTCGACCTTCGCTGGGATCTTAAGGTCGCAGTACTTCGCGATCATGGTGAGGGAGCGGGAGACGAGGTTCCCGAAGTCGTTCGCGAGGTCGGAGTTGTAGCGCTGGGCGAGGCCCGATTCCGAGAAGTCCCAGTCCTGGCCGAACGAGGTCTCACGCAGGAAGTAATAACGCACCGCGTCGACCCCGTACTGGTCGGCGAGGACTTTCGTGTCGATGATGTTGCCCGTGCTCTTCGAGAGCTTCTTGCCGTCCTTGGTCATCCAGCCATGGGCGAACACACGGGATGGGGGATTGAGGCCGGCGGCGATGAGCAGGCCCGGCCAGTAGAGGCAATGGAAACGGATGATCTCCTTGCCGATGATGTGCATCCGCTCGGCGTCCTGGCCCCAGAACTTCTGGTACTGAGGCGAGTCGTCCGCATAGCCGAGCGCGGTGATGTAGTTCGAGAGCGCGTCCACCCACACATAGAAGACGTGCGACGGGTCGTCGGGAATGGGAATGCCCCACTTCACCCGGGCTCGCGAGATCGAGAAGTCCTGCAGGCCCTGCTTCACCACGGCGAGGACCTCGTTCTTGCGCGACTCCGGCGCGATCTTCATCCGGTCGGAGCGGATCAGATCTTCGAGGACTGTCTGGTATGCGGAGAGGCGGAAGAAGAAGTTCTCCTCCTCGGTCCACTCACACGGACGCTCGTGATCGGGGCAGATATTCCCCGGCTGCTTCATCTCGTCATCGGTCTTGAACGCCTCGCACCGCGGGCAGTACCAGCCCGCGTACTTGCCGCGATACACCGCGTCCTGGCCGTCCGGAGTCTTCGCGAGGCGGAGCTTCTCCCAGAGTTTGAGCACGCCGCGCTTGTGGAGTTCGTCGGTGGTTCGGATGTAGCCGTCGTACTGGATGTCGAGCGAAGCCCACAGCGCCTTGAAGACGCCGGAGACCTGATCGCAGTAGTCCTGCTCGTGGACGCCCTTCTCGCGCGCGATTCGCTCGATGTTCTGCCCGTGCTCGTCGGTGCCGGTGAGGAAGAAGACGTCGTCGCCGTGCAGGCGACGGGCGCGGGCGAGAGCGTCGGACGCGATCGTGCAATACGCGTGACCCGCGTGGGGCACGTCGTTCACGTAGTAGATCGGCGTGGTGTGAAAGAGAGTGCGTTTGGTCAACTGATCTGCGATCTTATTTCTAATGAGTGAGTTAGAGAAGGCCCAACTGCTTGAAGCTCGCGAAGCTCCTGCCGCCGATGACGATGTGATCCACCAGGGCGATGCCCAGAACCTCGCCGGAGCGGGCGAGACGATACGTCAAAGCCTTGTCTTCCTCCGAAGGATGCGGGTCGCCGCTCGGATGATTGTGGAACGCCACCACCGAGCGCGGGCGGTAGGGAAGCGCTGCCTGGAAGACATCCGCCGGCGTGACCGCGACCGCGTGCCTCCCGCCGGTGGCCACGATCTGCTCCCCGAGCAGCCGGTGTTTCGAGTCGAGGGCGAGTATCCCGAACACCTCGCCCGCATGGCTGGCGTGGCGCGGGCTCAGGTAGCCCGCGACGAGTTCTGGGCTGTCCAGGCGCGGCCGCGCCGGGCCCTCTTCGCAATGAAGGCGCCGCCCCAGTTCGAACGCGGCGAGGATGCGCAGGGCCTTGGCGAGGCCCAGGCCGGGGCGCCTCGAGAGCGCGGCAACCGGCGTCTGGGCAAGAGTCAGCAGGCCCTGGGTACTCAATTCGCGGGCGACATCGAACACGCTCCGGCCCGCCGAACCCGAGCCCAGCAGGACGGCAAGGAGCTCGGCGTTTGCGAGGGCGGAGGCTCCGAGGGAGGCCAGCCTTTCGCGGGGCCCGTCGGGGGGCGGAGGCGAAAGGGGCGGTGCGCCGGGGGAAGAAAGGGGCGTCTCCGGCGTGACGGCAGGCGTCTCAGTGCTCTGGAACAAGGGGTCTCCTCTCGAAATAGGTCGGCCGCGTCCGGGAGAGGAGACGTGATCGTGGGCGATAATCGCCGACTCATGAGTCAGGAGAGGTCCCATGGTCCGGTCATCGCGGCGAGTCTGTTTCTTTCGCTGCTCGCCTATGGGGCCGGTCTTCTGGCCATGGGCTACACGCAAGGCGCGCTGATCCGGACGTTTCAGCTGCGCCTCGTGCTCATCTTCTCGGAGATGGCCCTGGCCCTGCCCGCGCTTCTCGTGGCCTTTCTCCTGGCCGGCCGGATCCCGGATCTCCATCGTTTCCCGCCGCTCTCCGCGGGCGCGGTGTTCAAGACCGTGGTTCTGGGACTCGCCTTCTGGGGGTTGAGCCTGGGCGTTTTCGAGGCCCAGTACGTCTTCGTGAAGCCGCCTCTCGAGTACCTCCAGCAGTTCCAGGGCCTGCACGAGACGCTGCGGCCGCATCGCGTCTCCGGCTGGATCTTCTCCATCGCCGCCATCGCGGTGGCGCCCGCCATCTGTGAGGAGATGGTCTTCCGCGGCCTGCTGACGCCGGTGTTCCGCAACGCGATGGGCTCGGGCCCCGCCATCGTCCTGTCCGCCGCCCTGTTCGGAGTGATTCACGTGGATGGGATGCGAGATGGGACGAGCGTCTTCTACCGCGTTCCGTTCGCCTTCATTCTCGGGATGCTGCTCGCGAAGCTCCGTATCGACACGGCGTCGCTCTGGCCTCCGATGATCGCGCACGCGACCCTCAACGCCACCACGTTCCTCGTCGTCATCTTCATCGAGGAGCCGAAGGGCGCGCTGCCCGACCCGCAGCCGCTGGCGGCCGTGGCCATGCTCCTCGTTGGTTCGGCGGTGGCGACCGCTCTGATGCGGAGAATCCGCGCGGCCGGGCCCGTTCCTACCGCATGAGCGAGTCGGGGTATTCCCCGCAGGAAAGCGATACCCGGCGCCCCTCGTTCGGGAGACCCAGGCATTCGAAGAGGTTCCGCACGCACTGACCCAGCCGGTCACTGCGCGCCCGTTCCTCGTCGACGATCGCGTTCACCAGTTCGCGGGCCACCCCGAGGATGGGGTCAGCGGCTTCCGCGGCCTTCTCGGGGTCCGCGTCCTCGACCCATGGCTCGAGTTTGTTCCTCAAGTCGAGGATCAGAGCGTTGAGACGCTTCGATCCCTCACCGTCGAGGACCCGGAGGATCTCGAGCTGCCGCTCGATTCGCTCGGCGATCGTCCGGGCATGCGGAAGGTTGATCCAGGCGGCCCGCGCTTCCGGTGAGAGATCGTCTTTCTTCATCGCCGAGTCTTCGGGAATTTATCGCGTCCCTATAATGTCCGGCCAATGGCCATCCTCAAAGTCGCGCGGATAGGAAACCCCGTGGTGCGCGCCCGGGCGAAGAACGTGGATCCCGCGGTGATCAGGACTTCCGACTTCCAGCGTCTTCTGGACGACATGGTCGAGACCATGCATGAGTACGACGGCGTGGGTGTCGCGGCGCCCCAGGTTCACGTGAGCCTGCGCGTCGCCGTGCTCGAAGTTCCCAGGGGCGATGGCCGCGGCGGTCGCAAGGGCGTGCCGCTCACCGTTCTCATCAATCCGAAGGTCACACCGCTTTCGCCCAGGGCGCAGCTCGAGATCGAAGGCTGCCTGTCCGTGCCCGGTCTGAGAGGCGTGGTGCCTCGCTTCGAGAAGGTCCGGCTCGAAGCGCTGGGCCGCGACGGCAGACCCTATTCGGTGATCGCCACCGGCTTCCACGCCAGGGTCATCCAGCACGAGGTTGACCATCTGGACGGGAACGTCTATCTCGACCGGATGCTCGACATGAAGAGCCTCGGCTTCCTGGAGGAGATGGAGCGTCTTTCCTGATCTGTGCCGCGAGCGCGAGATCGCAGGTGCGGTCCTGGATGTCTCGTGGCTGATCGCACGGGATGACGAGCGGCCGCATTCAGAATATTGAAACGGCCGTCGAATGCGAGTGCCCGCCGATCGCTTGACGGCAGCGCCGCCGTTAAGCTTCCCGCGAACCTGCAGGCCGACGAGCTGATCGGGGCCTCGCCTTCCTCCAAAGAGAGACACTGATGAAACGACTCCTCGTCCGTTTTGTGATGCTTGCCCTGGCCACCGCGAACATCTCGGTGGCGCAGACCCCTGCCGCGAAGGACGCCAAGTGGGACGTGAGCAACGCTCCCGGCCCCAAGACCAACGCGAATCTCGACGTTCGTGAAGGCACGTGGATGACGGTGGACGTGAGCCCGGATGGAAAAGAACTCGTCTTCGACCTGCTCGGCGACATCTACTCGCTGCCCATCGCGGGCGGGGAAGCGAAGAACCTCACCACCGGCGCGATGTGGGACATGCAGCCGCGCTTCTCTCCGGACGGGAAGCTCATCGCCTTCACCTCCGACCGCTCGGGCGGCGACAACATCTGGGTCATGAACCGCGACGGCTCGAACCCGAGGCAGGTCACGAAGGAGACGTTCCGCCTGCTCAACTCGCCCGCGTGGTCGCCGGACGGACAGTACATCGCGGCCCGCAAGCACTTCACCGCCTCGCGATCGCTGGGAGCAGGCGAGATCTGGCTCTATCACGTGTCCGGCGGCGACGGCCTGCAGGTTACGAAGAAGGCGAACGACCAGAAGGACGTGGGCGAGCCCGTGTTCTCCAAGGACGGGAAGTCCATCTACTACTCGATGGACGCGACGCCCGGAGTCTTCTTCGAATACAACAAGGATCCCTACGCGGGCATCTACGCGATTCGCGCGGTGAATATCGAGACGGGCGAGAGCGAGACGGTGACCGGCGGCCCGGGTGGCGCGGTTCGGCCGGTGGTGTCACGCGACGGCAGGAAGCTCGCATTCTCTCGCCGCATTCGCGAGAAGCAGGTGCTCATGCTCCGCGACCTTGCGTCCGGTCGCGAGTGGCCCATCCACGACGGACTCGAGCGCGACATGCAGGAGGCCTGGGCGATCCACGGCCTGTACCCGACCTTCGCCTGGACTCCCGACGATTCAGCCATCGTGATCTGGGCGGGCGGGAAGCTTCGGAAGATCGACGTGATCTCGAAGGCGGTTACGGACATTCCATTCCATGTGAAGGACACGCGCGCGATCACGGAGGCCGTGCGCTTCCCGATCGAAGTCGCGCCCGACAAGATCACGGTGAAGGACCTGCGCTTCGTGGAGGTCTCGCCCAAGGGCGACAAGGTCGTCTTCCAGGCGCTCGGGCGACTGTGGATCCGCGACCTTCCCGAGGGCACGCCCCGGCGGCTCACCACGCAGACCGATCACTGGGAGATGTACCCTTCGTTCTCGCGGGACGGGAAGAGCATCGTCTACACGACGTGGGACGACGACAAGCTCGCAACCGTTCGCATCGTCTCGTCCTCGGGCGGCGAGGGACGCGTGATCACCACGGAGCCCGGCCATTATGCCGAGCCGTCGTTCTCACCCGATGGCGCGACCGTGGTCTATCGACGCGGCGGAGGCGGCTACCTGAGGTCCGACCTCTATTCCTCGAACCAGGGCCTCTACAAGGTGGCGGCGGCGGGCGGCCCGTCGACGCTCCTGGTGAAGCGCGGCGTTCGGCCGCACTTCGGTCCAGGCAGCGACCGGGTCTTCTTCCAGAAATCCGAAGGCGAGACCCGGAGTCTGTCGAGCATCGGCCTCGATGGCCGCGAGGAGCGCGCGCACTTCTCCTCGAAGGAAGCGACGGAGTTCAAGGTCTCGCCTGACGGCAAGTGGGTTGCTTTCCGCGAAGGGTTCAAGGCTTTCATCGGCGCCTTCGCGATGTCCGGGCAGAAGATCGACCTCGGTCCAAAGACCTCGGCGTTCCCGGTGGCCCAGGTCAGCAAGGAGGCGGGGGAGTACCTCCACTGGTCCGGCGACTCGTCGAAACTCCATTGGGCGCTCGGCCCCGAGCTCTTCGAGCGATCCGTGAAGGACAGTTTCAAGTTCGTCGCGAACGCGGAGACGCTTCCCGAACTCCCCACGACCGGCCGGAACATCGGCTTCACCGCGGATGCCGACATCCCGAAGTCGAAGATCGCGTTCGTGGGCGGCCGGGTCGTCACCATGAAGGGCGACACCGTGATCGCGGACGGCGTGGTCGTGGTCGAGAACAACCGCATCGCCGCCGTCGGCCCGCGCGCTTCGACGCGGGTCCCTGCCGACGCGAAGGTCGTGAACGTCGCGGGCAAGACGGTCATGCCGGGCATCGTCGATGTCCACTGGCATGGCGCGTTCGGCACCGATGAGGTCGTGCCCCAGCGCAACTGGGTGATGTACGCGAGTCTCGGTTTCGGCGTCACCACCGTCCACGACCCCTCGAACGACACCTCGACGGTGTTCGCAGCCTCCGAGATGGCGAGGGCCGGCCTCATCACCGCGCCCCGCATCTTCTCGACGGGCACCATCCTGTACGGCGCTTCCGGCGATTTCCGCGCCGAGATCAACTCGCTCGACGACGCGCGCTTCCATCTGAAGAAGCTGAAGGCCGTGGGCGCATTCAGCGTGAAGAGCTACAACCAGCCGCGCCGCGAGCAGCGCCAGCAGATCATCGCGGCCGCGCGCGAACTCGGAATGATGGTGGTTCCGGAGGGCGGGTCTCTCTTCATGCACAACATGACCATGGTCGCGGACGGCCACACCGGCGTCGAGCATTCCGTTCCCGTGGCGAAGCTCTATGAGGACGCGCTCCAGTTCTGGAGCCAGACCAGGACCGGCTACACCCCGACCCTCATCGTGGGCTACGGCGGCCTCTCCGGAGAGAACTACTGGTACGAGCGGACGCGGGTCTGGCAGAACAAGCGCCTGCTCACCTACGTGCCGCAGGAGAACCTGGATTCGCGGGCCATGCGGCCGACCATGTCCGCGGGCGACTGGGATTTCAATCACGTCAGCATCTCGAAGAGCGCCAACGAGCTCAACAAACGCGGGGTCAGCGTGAATCTCGGCGCTCACGGTCAGCGCGAAGGCCTCGGAGCGCACTGGGAGATGTGGATGCTGGCTCAGGGCGGCATGACCAGCCTGAATGTCCTCAAGGCCGCCACCATCAACGGCGCGCGCTACCTGGGTCTCGACAAGGACATCGGCTCGCTCGAGGTCGGCAAGCTCGCGGACGTCATCGTGATCGACGGCAATCCGCTCGCGGACATCCGGGTCACGGAGAAGGTGACGCACACCATGGTGAATGGCCGCCTGTACGACGCCAGTAACGGCGACCAGCTCCTCCCGACACCCGCGAAGCGCGGGAAGTTCTTCTGGGAAAACTAGCGAAAGTCCGGAATCCCACGGGGGGACGGCGTGGAACCAAACGCCCGCCGCCCCCGTCCAATACGGTAACGGCCCTGGGCAGGAACGCTCGGGTTCCGCCTGGCCGAGGCCCCGGTGATTTCACCCCTTTTCCTGCCGCTCCTTCTGGTCGGCGTTCAACAGATTGAACCTCCCGCGGCCCCGCCGGCGCGGATGGCCCAGACCCGGTCCATCGCCCGCTCCGCGGGGGCGGTGAAGATCGATGGAGTCCTGGACGACGAGATATGGAAGACGGCGCTCGCCATTCCCATCGAGTACGAGTGGCAGCCCGGGGACAACGTGAAGCCTCCGGTGGAGACGACTTCCTGGGTGGCTTTCGACGAACGCCACATCTACATCGCGTTCGACGCCAGGGACCCCGAGCCTGGAAAGATCCGGGCCCACCTGGACGACCGGGACCTCCCGTTCATGGACGACACCGTGGGCTTCTTCCTCGATCCGTTCAATGACGGGCGCCGCGGTTTTCAGTTCCGGATCAACCCCCTGGGCGTCCAGATGGACGCGACGAACTCCGACGTCACCGGCGACGAGGACTGGAGCTGGGACGCCATCTGGGAATCGCGCGGGAAGATCAACCACGACGGCTACGTCGTCGAGGTGGCGATCCCGTTCTCGTCTCTTCGCTTCCCGCGAACTTCCGGGCCGCAAACCTGGGGCTTCATGACCATGCGCGACTGGCCGCGGTCGGAGCGGCACCGGATGCGCTCGCAATACTTCGACAACAAGCGCGGCTGCCTGGTCTGCCAGTTCGACAAGCTCTCGGGCCTGCAGGGCATGGAACCCGGCCGCAACCTGGAGATCACTCCCACCCTCACCGGAGTGCGCACGGATCTCCGGCCCGACTTTCCGCGCGGCCCCTGGGTCAAGGGCGATGCCGACCCATCGGTCGGCGTGTCCGTGCGCTGGAGCGTCACCCCGAACGTGGCTCTCAACGCCGCGGTCAACCCTGATTTCTCCCAGGTCGAGGCCGACGTGGCTCAGCTCGACGTCAACAACTCGTTCGCCCTCTTCTATCCCGAGAAGCGCCCCTTCTTTCTCGAAGGCGCCGACATTTTCTCGACGCCCTTCCCACTGGTCTTCACCCGCACCGTGGCCGACCCCGACTGGGGAGCGAAGGTGACGGGGAAGGAAGGCCGCAATGCCTTTGGCGCTTTTGCCGCGCGGGACAACCGGACGAATATCCTGATCCCGGGCTACGACGGTTCCGACGAGGACACGCTGAACGTCAACTCCACCGAAGCGGTCGCGAGGTACCGCGCGGATGTGGGGGAAGGTTCATCGATGGGCGCGGTCGCGACTCTGCGCGAAGGCGGCGACTACCGGAACGGTGTGATTGGCGTCGACGGGGACATTCGGCTCGGCAAGGCGGATCGCCTTCGCTTCCACGCGGTGGCCTCCGACACGCGCTACCCGGACGCCTTCGCCCGCAGCCACGAGCAGAAGACCGGCTCCTTCGGGGGCTCCGCCTTCCGCCTGCGCTATTTCCGGGAGACCCGCGACTGGTTCTGGGAGGCCCGCGCCGAGACTCTCTCGCCGGGATTTCGCGCGGACAGCGGCTTCGTGACCCAGGTGGGGACGAGGTTCGTTCGCGGAGGCGCCTACCGCACGTTCAACAGCAACGGGAAGAAGAAGTGGTACACGACCCTGGGCTTCGGCGCCTTCGGCGATCACACCGAATCGACGGAAGGCGGGAAGCCCGCGGGGGGCTTCGACTTTCCCATCGACTACCAGGGGCCGAAGCAGCTCAGCCTGAGCTACAACCCGTCGCCCAACTGGGACTACTACGCGGGGAAGACCTACCGGAACATGCGCCACAACTTCGGCATGAGCGTCCGCCCCTCGGGCACGGTGACCCTCGAGATGGAGGGCTCCGTCGGCGGGACGGTGGACTACGCGAACGCGCGACAGGCCGACCAGTTGCGAATCGGCCCCTCGCTCGGCCTGAAGCTCGGCCGCTCCCTGTCGGCCACGCTGTCGCACAGCTACCAGAAGCTCGACGTGGCGGAGAGACGGCTGTTCACCGCGAACCTCACCGAGGTGCGCGCGGTCTACTACATCTCCTCCCGGATGTTCGTCCGGGCGATCGCGCAGTTCACGAACATCGACCGCAACCCGGCCCTCTACACGTTCTCCGTGCCCGCGCGCACCCGGCAGCTCTTCTCGCAGTTCCTGTTCAGCTACAAGGTCAACGCCCAGACCGTGGCCCTCATGGGTTACTCGGACAGCGCGCGCGGCGACCAGACCATCGACGTCACCCGCACCGACCGGACGTTCTTCGTGAAGCTCGGCTACGCCTGGCTGCCCTAGATCTCGAATTCGCCGCGGCCGACCTCGATGACCTCGCCGGCCACGTAGATATTCCGGCTCTCGTCGATCCGCAGGCGAAGGGAGGAAGGGCGGCCCGTCATCTCACCCTGGAAGATGCTCAAGGTGAGCGGGAGGGGCGTGTTGTTCGCGAGGTACCACCCGCCCAGATTCGCGGTCGCGCTCCCCGTGGCGGGGTCCTCGACCATCGCTCCTGACCTGCTGAAGAAGTACCGCGACAGAAGCGACCCGGCTCCGGTTTCCGCGAAGGCGTAGGCGTTGGGGCGCGCGCTGTCCGCGGTGGCCTGGGAAAGCAGGTCGTAGGAGACGCGCATGCCACGGACGGCCTCCGCGTTCGCGAGGGGCACGATGAGCTGCTCGGTTCCGGTGTTGACCCATAGCGGATGTCCGGAGAGGTCCGACTCGGTGAGGCCGAGGGCGGAGGCGAAGGTCGCCGGCGAAGCCCGAGGCGCACGATGGGTGGCGGGGTTCGCGCGCAGCTCGAGGACGCTGCCGTCCGTGGTCACCCGGATCACTCCGACGTTCAGCTCCAGGGAAACGTGCGAGGGAAGGTCCTGCAGGGCCTTGACCACATAGGCCGCGCCGAGGGTGGGGTGCCCGGCGAAGGGCATCTCGTAGGTCGGGGCGAAAATGCGCAGGCGAGCGTCGGCCTTGTTCGACCGCGTGACGAAACAGGTCTCGGAGAGATTGAACTGCAGGGCCAGCGCCTGCATCTGGCCGGTGTCGAGCGCTGCGGCATCCTCGAACACGCAAAGCGGGTTGCCGGTCAGGCGGCCGCTCCCGTGCGTGAAGACGTTGACCGTTCGATAGCGCAATCGCACGGACTAGGGCCGCGGTGTTTCGGCCGGACGGGCCGGCCGCGTTCTGCTCATGGACAGGGAGACGCCTCCGCCAAAGAAGGTCTCCGCCTTCCGATCGACCTTGTGGTTCCCCTGGACGAGGTACTCGAAGTTCGCCTTGTCCCATTGCAGGCCCGCGGTGGCCACGAGCTTCAGCCAGTCGCCGTGCGCGGTTTCGTCGGGCGCCTCGGTGGAACCTTCGAAGAGAGTGACGTTCGGGTACCTTTGCATCCAGCCGCCGGGCTGGCCGCCGCTGCCCTGGGCCACGCCGCCTCCTCCTCCTCCCGCTCCAGCCGCGGCGCGCGAGCCCTTGATCGCCTTGTAGGTGAGGACCCCATCCGTGAAATCGAGCTTGAAGTTCTTCTCATCGAAGGCGAACGAGTAGCGCGTGTAGCGGTCGTAGGCCCGCTGGTTGAGCGCCCAGACCTCGGGCGCGGCTTTGACGTTGGCCGTGATCATCGACAGGAGCTTCATCTGCTCGGTCTTGTGTCGCGGATATCGCGGATCGTCGAGCCACGAGAACCCCGGCATCCACCATCCCCGCATGGTCCAGTAGTCGCGCGTTTCGACAGCGCGCGTGCGCACCCAGGCCGCGTACTCGGAGAACATCTGCACCCACTCATGGGTCGGATAGCCGTGAGGATTGAGGAAGATGTCGGGCAGCCACTCGCGCCAGAGCCGGGGGCGGACGCGGGTCTCGGGATACATGGGGTCGGCGTCGTTCTGCGCGGCGGTCACGTCGACGCCCAGCGAGCCGAGGTAGCCCGCGTGAAGCATCTGGTAGGGCGTGATCTTCTGAAGATCCCAGGCGAGCTGTGCTCCGTCGGGGTTGGTGAACGGGTGCACGACCACGTTGACCTTCTTGAGCTTCTCCTTGTAGGCGGGGTCGGTCAGCAGCAGCTCGGCCATCCTGAGGACGTGGCTGGTGGAAGAGACCTCGTTCGCGTGCTGCCGCGCCGAGTAGACGACCGTGGGCTTGATGGTGGTCTGCTTGGCCGCGGAGAGGTGGGTCGCGTCCACCTTCGGCAGGATGTCCATCGCCCACACGTCCTTGCCGAGGTAACTCTCGCCCGCCTTGTAGACGGTGACCTCCGGGAACGTCGACATCTTCGCGAGAATCTCCGCGCCTTCGCCCGGGGAGATGGGTTCGTCCCACTGCACGAGGGCACCGCCCGCGTATTTGTAGCCCGAAGGCAGAAACTTCCGGATGTCCGGCCAGGCGGCAGGCGCGCCGTTGGGCTCGAGTGTGGCCACGCGCTCGGTAGCCGCGGTCGCGGCATGCTCCCAGTGTGCGCCGAGGCGGAGGCTTCCTACATCGTGGTAGGCAAGGGCGCTCCTGTACAGCCCGGCGGCGCGCAGGGCCGCGAGATTGGTGAGGGCCGCCGTGACCTGTTCGGCGGAGATCATGGTGCGGTCCACGCGGTCCTCCGCGGTCCGCTTCACGAGATCGTCGCGCTCGTTCTTCTCCGAGTCGACCTTGACCCTGAGGTCGAGGCTGGTGAGGCCCGGCCGGCCCGCGAGCACGCGGGCGGCATACGCGGTGGGCCTGTCGGTCGCGACGTCGGTGATGTCGAGGTGCGCGGAGCCCGTCCGTCCGTTCTTCTCCTTGTACTCCACCGATACCGTGGGCCGGGGCTCGGTGAAGCCGGTGACGCTGTACTTGAGCCGCCCGGGCTTGCCGTCGGCCTTCGCCTGGATGTTCGGAATGATCCGGCCGATGTAGTTGAGCGACGGTCCCCGGGCGTAGCGGCCCAGGACATCGAAGAAGTGGATGGTGTTGAAGTAGATCTCCTCGTGGAGCATCTCCGTTGCCGAGATGTGCTCCTCGTCGATGCCGATCCGGTAGTCGGGCTCCGAGAGAGTCAGGTCCACGCGCATCTCGCCGAAGAAGGGCGCGTCTTCCGGCTTCGGCTTGCCCTTGTGAACCGCCATCACGTGGTCGTAGAGACGGCCGAGGATCTGAGACTGGAAGATGTCCCAGAACCGCTCGTAGTCGGTGACCACGCGTTCCTCCGCGACCCTGGCCCCGCCGATCGTGGCCTCGATCCAGCCGGTGGTGACGCGGGTCTTCTCGTAGTCCGGCAGCCGGTCGAACATCGAGCGCAGGACCCACTTCGGTTCGAATGTCTCGTTCAGCACCGAGCTGCCATCCTTTCCCTTCACCGAGACCTCGTAGGCGGGCGAGCCGATCGGCATCTTCTCGATGACGATCTGCTTGAGGTCGAGCTTCAGATCCCGCGCCATGACGTCGGCGAAGGGATAAGCCTCGAGCAGCCAGCGCGTGGGGGCGAATACGGTCTGCGTCTTCCACTCGGCGGGCGGACCGATTTCCGCGAATTTCAGCGTCACGGAGCCGATCTCCTTTCCCGCAAGCCGCGGCATGACCGAGTCGATGAGCCACGAGTAACCCTGCTTGTACGCGGAGAGAACCGCCACCGAGATGGTGGAGTCAGGAGCGCCCGCAGCCACGAGTTCGGCGCGAATCTGCTTTTCGATGGCCGCGCGAACCGCGGGCGGCTCGGAAAGCCGGGCTTCGATCCGGATCGGCGGCGGGAGTTTCGTCCTCCGGTTGATCGCGGGCAGGACTTTGTCGCGGAAGATCTTCCAGAACTCGTCCACCTCGGACGCGATGTCCATTTCGCCCGTCACAGGAGCGCCCGCGACCACGATGGGCGGCGCCTTCTGCACGTCCAGGTTCTCGACCGCGACATCGAGCGCGCCGCCGAGCTTCGCTCCCACCCGCGACCGCACCACCGCGTCAAGACCCGGCTCCGCCTTCTCGACGAACACCTTCACCCGCGCACTCGCGAGGTCGCGGCCCTGGAGCGAAGCCACCAGACGATCGAGCTTGTAGAGGGCAGCCGCGGCCTGCCCTTCGGGCGAGCGGGCCTGGACGAACTTGCGGACATCCTCCTCGATGTCGTCGACCGTCGTCCGGTCCTTGCCGCGCGCCGCGATGTGAGGGAAGGTCTCCGCCAGCTGGGCCACCGCGCGCGCCACTCCGGCGGCATCGCCTCCCGCGACCACGATGGCGGGTTTGCCCTGGCCGGGCTGACCGCCGAAGGCATTCTTCACCACCTGGATCAGGCCTTCGCCGGGAGCGAGCGCGGGAAGTTCGAACTTCTTGTCGCGAATCAGGCGCTCGACCACGGGGTGCTTCGCTCCGACCAGGATCAGCATGGGCAATGCTTCCGGTCGGTCCTTGTCGCTGTCGGCCTCGGGTGTCGGGGAGGGCGCGCCCTCGGGAGCCCGCGGGGGCGTCGTGGCGTCGATTGAATCCGCGGTCACCACGAGCGGGATGGAGACGCCGGTCGACTCGAGCCCGATGCGGGCGGCCAGATCGATGATGCCTGCGGTCCCTTCGCCGAACGCGCTGATCATGATCTCGGAGCGGTCGGGGATGAGGTTGTTGTCCGAGTCGCCGAGACCGCCGTCGATCGAGTAGAGGGTCGACAGGTCGAGGCCCTCTTTGGCGGCGCTTGCCCGGCGCGCGATGGGCTGAGGCTTCTCCGGCTTCGCCACCCCTTTGATGTCCACGGTCGCGCGGGCTGCGCCGGCGTTGAGGCGGACGCGCAACGCGTTGACGCCGCGATAGCTGAGGGCCGCCGGAGCGGTCGCGGCGGGTAGCCGCGTGGCCACGGCGGTCAGGGCCGCGCGCGCCTTCACCAGCGCGGTGGCGTTCGCCACCTTTGCCGCGATCACGAGACGGGTGACGCCCTGTCGCGTGACGATGGCTTCGTCAATGGCCACATCGGCGGGGGAGACCCCCGAGGGTTTGAGGGCGTCCCGAAGGTCGGCCGCGACCTTCTCGAGCGTCGCGCCCTTCACATCCCACGCGTAGGGAAGCCGGGCGGCCACGTACTCCGCAGCCGCCATGAGGGAGGCGTCGGTTCTGCCGGCGACGAGAAGGGCGGATGGCTGCCCAGCGGTGAAACGCACCAGGCCCTCATCGGCGCTCAGGGCGAGGACATCGGTGCCGCTCCCGGTTGCGATGGAGATGGCGATGCCCGGGCCGGCGCCGCGCTTCACGGGAATGTCCATCGCGGTGGTTTCGAGACCGAGGCGCGCGGCGATGTTCGCCGCCGCCGCGATCTGTCCTTCCGTAGGCGATGCGGGCAGGACGAAACGGGCATTCGCGAAGTCCGCGAAGCCGTCCCCGTTCCGGTCCTCGACCGCCGAACCCAACTTGAAGAGGCTGGAGAGATCGCGGACCGCGGCGGGCTCGGCGCCGTGGCCCGGCCGGGTCCAGGCGGCGATTCCAAGTGCGAGAGCGAGGGGCCATGCTTTCGAAGGGCGGTGAGTCAAGGGGGACATCCTCCAGAGGGAAGGCACGATAGGGGAAGGCAGACGGGGCGCGCCTCGCCAAGGCGCGCTCCTTTCGGGGCGAGAGGCATGCGACCGCCTCCGTGTGGCCGTCTCGCGAGGCTAGAAGCTGTAGCGGACGGCGAGCTCGATCTGGCGGGAGGGGGCGTTGATGTTCGGCAGCAGAGAGTTGACCTGACCGAAGGGGGCGGACCCGAGGTTGTTCACCGGGATGTTGTAGTTCGTCTGATTCAAGACGTTGAAGAGCTGGGCCACGAGTTCGAATCGGTGAGCCTGAGCGCCGGAGTTCAGGGTGAAGGTCTTGGACAGCCGCGCGTCGATGTTCTTGTAGGTCGGGCACGCGACCGAAGTCACGGTCGCGAGATTTCTGGCGGCGCGGAAGGCATTCACCGCCGCGAGGTCGAGTCCGCGACACCCGCTTCCCACCGCCACCCCGGCGGGCAGATCGCCCGTGTATCCGTCGGCATTGAGATCGAGGGAAGTGGTCGGCGAGAAGGGGAGGCTCGATCGGAAATCGCCGATGGCGGAGATCTGGAATCCCGCGGGCAGCTTCACGATTCCGCTGAAGACCAGGCGGTGCCGGCGGTCCGCGGTTCCGTAACGCTCGACTTTGGTGAAGCCATAGGTGCCGGCGGCCGCGCTGGTGAAGCCGTCGTCCTTGGCCTCGGAGTAGGTGTACGACAGAAGTACCTGATAGTTGTGGCTCATCCGCTTCTCGACCTTCACCAGCAGTGCCTTGAAGGTATTGTCGAAGGTGGACTGGGCGTTGGTGACTCGCGCGAACTGCGGATAGGGGCGGACCCGGGAGGTCTGGCCCGGGAGGTTCAAGTCCACGGTTTCCCGGTCCGCTTTGCGGATGGCCATGGTGGCGTCGACGGTCAGGGCGATTTCGGGAGTGAGAGTGCGGCTCAGGCCCAGGTTGAACTGGTGCGCGTAGGGGCTCTCGAAATCGTTGGCGTTGACCGTGATGTTGGGGGGGGCGCTGGAGATGAACTGATCACGAGACTTGCCGCCGAGAGGATCGGGGAAGGTCGGACGTGAGATCACGATCGTCTTGCTCTGGGGCCAGGTGATCTCCGCGCCGTTGAGCAGGGTGCGGACGTTGTCGTAGAACAGACCGTACCCGCCGCGGATATTCGTCTTCCCGTTGCGGCCGGGGTCCCAGGCGAATCCGATGCGCGGGCCCCAGTTGTTCTTGTCTCCGCGGGCGTCGGACCCCTGGTGGAACGGGATCGGCAGCGGGTAGGCGCCGTCCCGGCCCAGCTTGGCCTGAACCCGTGCGAGGAGATCGGGGATGTCCTCGTTGTAGGAACCGAACTGGCGGTCGTAACGGAGTCCGAGGTTGAACGTGAGTCCCTCGATCGGGGTCCAGTCGTCCTGGATATAGAGGCCGAGGACCTTGATCGGGGTATCGCCGTAGGTGGGGAGGGAGTTGGTGTATTGGGTGGGGTAGGTCGTGGGGTCGGCGGCGTTGTAGGGGACATCCCGCGGGAAGGTCCACGAGCCCAGCGGTGAGCCCATGTTGTCGAATTGGAAGTTCACGATCGACCCGTCGAAACCTGCCTTGAGGGCATGCCGGCCGCGGATGTGCGAGAAGTCGTCCCGGATCTGGTAGCGCTTTTCCGGGCCCATCTGGCTGTTGCCGCAGCCGCCAAGGGTGAGGGACGGGTAGGTGAAGATCGGAGTGCAGAGCGAGAGACGGTCCTGGCCGAAGTCGCCCGGCTCCCAGTCGCCGTTGGAGTTGGGCGGGGCCACCTTGAACTTGGCGAAGGCGTACTGGACGCGGAAGTCGTTGATGGACTGCTGGCTGATGACCCAGGTGTGGCCCGCCACCGCCGAGCTGCGCGGCACCGCGAAGTCGAAGCTGGCGGTCGGGTGGGTGCGGCCACCGGTGGTGATGATGGGGCGATATTCGTCCTCGGCGGCCCATCGGAAGAAGGCGGTCTGGCCCTCGGTGATCTTGTGGTCGACGCGCGCGAGGTAGGTCCAACGCTTCTGCTTCGATTCGTAGGTCCCGTCATACTGAGGCCACACTCCCAGCGTGTTCACGGTCAGAAACTGGCTCTCCCTGGTCCCTTCATACGTGAAGAAGAAATGAGTCTTGTCTTTCACGATCGGGCCGCCGATCGACCCGCCGTACTGATAGCGCTGGTAGGGCGGCTTGGTGACCTCGAACATCGCCTTCTCGGTCAGCGCGTCGTCGCGGAAGAAGGTGAACGCGCCCCCGTGGAATTCGTTGGTGCCCGTCTTGGAGACGACGGAGACGAGGCCTCCGGTGGCGAGACCGTACTCGGCCTTGTAGTTCGAGGTCGACACCTTGAATTCGCGGATCGCCTCCATGGCGAAGTTCTGCCGCGGCTCGCCCATCTGTGCCCAGGTGTTGTTGACGCCGTCCACCACGAAAGCATTCGAGTACTCCCGCGCGCCGCCGCCCACGTTGACGTTGCCGCGATAGAAGAAGCCTCGAATATTGTCCTGACTCGTGCCGGGCGTCAGCATGGCGAGGTCGATCCACCGCCGCGAGGCCACGGGCAGGCTCTGTATCTGCGCGTTCGAAACGCTCGTGGACACGGTTGCCACGCTCGTATCGACGAGAGGCGCCTCCGCCACCACATCCACGTTCTCGCTCATCGAGGCGGGGCGCATGACGAACGGGATGGCGGCGGTCTGGTCGATGACCAGGAGAATCTCCCGGGCTTCACCCCTGAAGCCGGTCAGGGTGGTCGAGACCACGTAGGGCCCGGGAGGAAGTGCCCCCAGCCGGTAGGTTCCCGTCGAATCGGTGATGGCGGTTCGGGCGAGTCCGCTCTCTTTGTTCTTCGCGATCACCGTGGCCCCGGGCAGGGCGCCTCCGGTTTCGTCCTTCACCGAGCCGGTGATCTGGGCGTTCTGGGCGAACGCGGCCGATCCGAGCGCCAGCAGGAAGACAAGACAGGCAAGCCTGAACGTGCTGATCATGTGCGACCTCCGTGAAGGGATTTGGGGAGAAGGCGCGCCGCCCTGCGTCTGTTTCCTGAACCGTACTCCCTGGCTCGGTGGCCGTCAAGGAGGTTTCCACTCGACTAGAGTCGAGGCCATGAATCCGGAAGAATTCAGGGCCTTCGGCCACCGCCTCATCGACTGGATCGCGGACTATCGCGCGGGCACGGAGAAGCGCCCGGTGATGTCGACGGTCGAACCGGGATCCCTCCGCGCTCAACTTCCGCAGACGCCGCCGGATGCGCCGGAGTCGCTCGACGCCGTACTTCGCGATGTCGAGAAGATCCTGATGCCCGGTCTCTCGCACTGGCAGCACCCGCGTTTCTTCGGCTACTTCCCGTCGAACGGCGAACTCTCTTCGGTTCTTGGCGACTACCTGAGCACGGGCCTCGGTGTCCTCGGACTGTCGTGGCAGTCGAGCCCCGCGCTCACCGAGGTGGAGGAAGTCACGACCGACTGGCTCCGGCAGATGGTGGGCCTTTCCGACAAGTGGAGCGGGGTCATCCAGGACACCGCGTCCACGAGCACGCTCGTCGCCCTCATCAGCGCCCGCGAGCGGATCTCGAATTACTCACTGGTCAAGGGAGGCCTGCAGAAAGTCGACACGCCGCTCGTGGTCTACGTGTCCGCGCATTCGCACAGCTCGGTCGACAAGGCGGCGCTCCTCGCCGGCTTTGGGCGCGATCATGTGCGCATCGTGGCGACGGACGCGGCTTACGGCATGCGCCCCGATGCGCTTGCTGACGCGATCCGCGCGGACCTCTTGGCCGGCCGCAAGCCGTGCGCGGTGGTCGCCACAGCCGGCACCACCACGACCACCGCGTTCGATCCCGTCGGTGCGCTCGCGGAAGTCGCGCGGGAGCACGGCCTGTGGCTTCACGTGGACGCGGCGATGGCCGGTTCGGCCATGATCCTGCCCGAGTGCCGGTCCCTGTGGGAGGGGATAGAAGGTGCTGATTCCCTCGTCCTCAATCCGCACAAGTGGATGGGTGTCGCCTTTGACTGCTCCGTCTACTACGTGCGGGATGCGGAACACCTCGTTCGCGTGATGAGCACGAATCCCAGCTACCTGCGCACCGCGGTGGACGAGAAGGTCAAGAACCTCCGCGACTGGGGCATTCCGCTCGGGCGGCGGTTCCGCGCGTTGAAGCTGTGGTTCCTCATCCGCGAGCAGGGCGTCACCGGCCTGCAGGCACGGCTGCGCCGCGACCTCGCAAACGCCCAGTGGCTGCGAAGCGCGGTGGAGTCGACCCCTCACTGGCGCGTCCTCGCCCCGGTGAGGCTGCAGACGGTGTGCGTCCGCCACGAGCCTGAAGGTGTCGCCGGCGAGGAGCTCGACCGTCACACCCGGGCGTGGGCGGAAGCGCTCAATCGCTCGGGCGCCGCCTACGTGACCCCGGCGACGCTGGACGGCCGATGGATGGTGCGGGTGAGCATCGGCGCCCTCCTCACGGAACGGCCCCATGTCGAGGCCTTGTGGGAGGCGATGAAAGCGGCGGCGGACGAAGCCTAAGGACGAAGCTCCGCGCCCGCGCCGATCAGGCGCTTACGGCTTCCTTCGCCCCGACCTTGTTGCCCCACCACCAGACGATCGGAACGAGGATCACCATCGACAAGGCCACGGGTGTGACGCCTGGAGGCGGGGGGCCAACCACGTTGGCGACGTAAGTCGCCCCGAGCACCGCGATCAGGATCCAGAAGCCGACCGACATCCTGCGTCCGTACGCGTAGAACAGCACGGCTCCCGCGTACATGAGCCCCTCCACCAACACGGTGAGCGGGACCGAGTGCCACATGCCTAGGCCCAGCTTGAGATCAGACCAGGGCAGCACCGGCATGTCCGGGCGATGGGTGATGAAGTCGAGGAACCAGTGGGAGACCGCGAGCCCCGCGATCATCGCGGCAGCCCGGCCGCCGCCCCCGATCGCCCGATAGAGGCCCGCGAGCACGAATCCCGCGAGTGCGGTCATGAGCAGGCTGTGTGACCACGGATAGGAGTCGAAGCGCAGAGGCGTCATCGCGGTATCGCCCGGCACGATCGACACGGTTTCGGCGCCGGTGAGCAGAAGGTACGGCCAGATGGCGTCAGGGAGCTGTGAAGCCAGAAGGGCGGTGCCGAGCGCCAGGCGCTTCTCGACCCGGCTCGCCACCAGTCCCATGGCGAAGTGTCCG
The DNA here is from genome assembly GCA_019694155.1 of Vicinamibacteria bacterium. Lineage (GTDB taxonomy): Bacteria > Acidobacteriota > Vicinamibacteria > Fen-336 > JAGNNV01 > JAGNNV01. The sequence goes on from JAIBCN010000142.1 coordinate 22,533, forward strand.
ATGAACATGCGGGCGTTTTATCACGCCCGGCTTCAGGGCAGCGGTTTCTTCCTCAGGGCTTCGGGGGCGCGCTCGCGGTCGAGTGGCGCGACCGTGAGCGTCCACTGGAGAGGCATCGACGCCGGCGCGTAGCAGACGACGTCGCTGCACACCTGGTACTCGAGCGTTCCGCTGAGGTCGATCTCCGTCATCTGGATGACCGGAGAGGGTGTTCCCCCTGGCCCGCGATTTGGGCCAAGGGCCGTCACATCCTGAAGGACCCGGAAATGACCGGCGAACACCGGCACCGTCTCCTTGAGGGGAGCGAAGGTGTAGGGTCGCGACTCGGGATAGCGGACCTCGTGAGCGGTGACGAACGGGTTTTCCGCCAGACGGAAGTTCAAGGGGCGATACCCTTTTACCCCCGGAGCGTAGGCGTGCATTTTCGGACCCATGGTGAAGTCGAGAACGAGCGTCACCCTCCGGCCGGGCGCCACGTCCGTGTTGCTCACCGAGGCGCGGAGCACGAACTGGTCGGTGACGATTTCTTTCACCGGCCCCGCGCCCGGCTCACCCAGGGAGACGAGCAGGCTCGCCGCGGTGCGGCGCTCCTGGTACTCCTTGTCGAAATGCCGGCTCACGATCATGCCCGACGCATCGGTGACGAACGTGCCGGGGAAGGGAACACCGTGCGCCATGTGTCCCTTGGGATAGTCGACTTCGTTCAGCAGGCCGAAGGCCCGGATGACCTTCGAATCGGGGTCGGAGAGAAGGGGGAACGTGATGCCCTTGCGGGTCGCGAAGTTCTTCAGCACTTCGACGGAGTCGTAGCTGAGGGCCGCGACCTCGAGACCGCGCTTCCGGAACCGTTTCACCTGGCTTTCCATCTCCACGAGCTGGGCCTTGCAGTAGGGGCACCAGTCCGCCGAACGGAAGAACACGAGGACGAGACCCTTCGGACCCGAGAGCGACGCGAAAGTCCGTGAGCGTCCCGACTGGTCGCGTGCTTCGAAGGCGGGGAGCCTCTGTCCGGCCTGCGGCCCGAGTTCCACGGGATCGGGCCGTGGGGGCGGGGCCGCCTGGGCCAGAGCCGCAACGAGGATGAGTGAAGAGAGCAGCATGCGTGGCGGTGTCCTTTGCACGACTGGGATGATGCGTCCGCCCCCGAGGTTACACGCGCTCCCCGCGAGGCCTCCGGCGCTAAACCCGAGCGGCGTCCCGAAGGTACAGTTGCGCGAACCTCAACCAGTCGTACTCAATCACTCTCAAGGAGAACACCTCATGGCGGTTTCGAAGGCATCGGCGAAGTGGACGGGAACTCTCAAGGAAGGCAGCGGATCGATGAAGGGGGCTTCAGGCCACTTCGATGCGCCCTTCACGTTCGTTTCCCGGTTCGAGGGCGCGGCCACCGGCACGAATCCGGAGGAACTCATCGGCGCCGCCCAGGCCGGATGCTTCTCGATGTTCCTGGCCGCGCAGCTGACGAACGCCGGCCATCCGCCGACGAGCATCGAGACTTCGGCGACGGTTCACCTGGGCGCCGGTCCAACCATCACCAAGATCGAGCTCGAGACCGTGGCCGTGGTGCCCGGCGTAAGCGCGGAGGTCTTCCACGAGAAGGTGGATTTCTCCAAGAAGAACTGCCCGGTTTCGAAGGCCCTGGCGAGCGTCCCGGAAGTGACCTTCTCCGCGACCCTCAGGTAGTCCGGCCGCTCGAGGCTCTCGGCCTCAGGGGCAGGGGAGCCTCGGCCTCGAGCACGGCCTCCGGTTGCACCGTGCAGTGCTCGATGCCGTGGTTCCGGGCCACGCGTTCCGACACCTCCCGGGCCACGCCCGTGCCGTGAGACTGCCCGTCGAGGACGACGTGCACCGTCACCACCGGGAATCCGTCGGAGATGGTCCACACGTGAAGATCGTGGAGGTCGCGGACCCCCGGCGTCGCCCGGATGGTGGCCTCGATGTCGGCGGCGGACACCCCGGAGGGGGCCTGCTCCATGAGAATGGCCGCCGATTCGCGGATCAGCTTTGAGGCGCCCCACAGGATGAGCACGGAGATGAGGATCGACGCCGCGGCGTCCGCCTGAGGCCAATCGAACTTCAAGACGGCGATCGAAGCCGCGATGGCTGCCACCGATCCCGCGGCGTCGGCCATGACATGGGCGAGCGCCGCCCGCACGTTGATGGAGGCCTGCGCTTCCCGCATCAGGACCGCGCCTGAAGCGATGTTCACAATGAGCCCCATGGTGGCGGTAGCGAGCATCCAGTCGCCGTGCACCTCGTGGGGCGTGCGCAGTCGGCTCATCGCCTCGAGGATGATGCCGATCGAAGCGGTGAAAAGCGCGCCCCCGCTGATGGCCGCCGCGAGCACCTCGGCGCGCCGGTAGCCGAAGGTGTGGGACGCGGTTCGCGGCCGCGCGGCCAGGCGCTGAGCAAACGCCGCGAGGGCCAGGGCCCCGGAATCCACGAGCATGTGCGCGGCGTCCGAGACGAGGGCCAGGGAGCCCGCGAGGGCGCCGACCACCACCTCGACGAAGGCGAAGGCGAGAGTGAGGACGAGGGCCCGGGTGAGAGCGGCTGCTGCCCCGTGCACGTGTCCGTGTGAATGATCGTGACCGCCCCCGTGCGCGTGGTCGTGAGACATGGCTGATGGCCCAGAGCCTAAGGGCAAACGCCGCCCGCCGTGGGTGCGTTCCGCGAAAGAGGCCCGCGACGTTCGTTGCAGTCGAACGCGTTCATGCGCTTGGATGCGGCGTCCGCGACTTCCAGAAAATATTTTCGTCCACCGAAGCCGAACGCGTCATGTACGCGCTTGAACGCCGTCGCCTTCATCCGGCGGAGTTTCATCGCGACGGGCGGGCGAACGCGGCCATGTGTGCGCGAAGCCCCATTCAACCGCGTGAAGCGCGCCTCCGGGCTCCTTGAAGAGACGCGTTCGGCGAGGGCGCGAGCCGCACAACCTTTCCATTTCGGCCGGCGTCTATCCCTGCAAGTGCGCTCCGAAGGAGCGTCAGGCGAGACGTGAAGCGACGTGTCACCGGAGGGCGCGGCTCATGCGAAAGGCACTCATCGTCGGTCTTCTCACCCTGTCGGTCGCGTCGTCGGCCGCCGCCGACCAGGACACGCTGCCGCCATGGACTCATCTTCGCCCCCTGAGTCCGAGCGCCATCGATCTGGTGTGGGAATCCATGTCGCGATCCTCGATCGTCGAGGATCTGCTGCGGCAGCTCGAGGAGACCGGCGTGGTCGTCTATCTGACCGACAGCATGCCCGGCGCGGTCGCGGGGCCCGTCTCCCATCTTGTGTACCTTTCGAACGACGAGACCACGAGATACCTGCTCGTCCGCATCGATCGCTGGCGTTCGACGCCCTTCGAGCGCATCGCTCTTCTCGCGCACGAACTTCAGCACGCGCTCGAAGTGGCGGCGGCCCCCGAGGTGAGGGACGCGCAGGGCCTCGCGAAGCTGTATCGGCGCATCGGCTGGGAAAACCAGAAGGACAAGTTCGAGACGGAGGCCGCGCAGATGGTCGGGGCGCAGGTCAGGAAGCAGCTCACGAAGGGCCCGGATCGCCGCCGTGCCGCCCTGTCCGTGGCGACTCCCTAAGACGGCCGAGCGGTCACCCGGCGGGCGGGGGAGCGAAGCGCTGGCCTGGCCTTGCCCGCCTCCGGGGTTCTCGACTCCTGTTCCGCCCTGTCTTGCCGATCTGGAGCAGTATCTGGGGCCCGGCGTACTTCTCATCTTCGCCCATCTCGCAGCGGTCGAAGCCACAGCGCGGCAGGGAAGCTTCGCAGTACGACGCGACTCCGCCGTACGACTTCGTGGAGATCACTCCGATCAGTTCCTTCGATGCCTTCAGGACCGCGGCGCCGCTGTCCGTCTCCACCACGCTCTGTCCGGACGCGGACAAGGTCGCGCGCCCCGCGCATTGCTGGCACCAGGAGTCGCCCTCGCAACGGCGGTTGAACTCGCCCATCTCGGCGAGAACGGACGGATGAACCTCAAGCTCGACGGGGACGTCTTTGCGGGTGACCACGAGCCACTTCGGAGGTCCCTTCCCGATCTTCTGCGCTTCGATCTTTCGGGGAGGAGCCGGCACGAATACGACGGCATAGTCCTGGGAGGAGAGCGATGTCACGAAGGAACCCTCGCCTCCCTGCAGCTTCAAGGCGCTGTGTGCGGCCGTCGTGATGCTGTGGATGTTGCCCACGCAGTGACTCGCGGTGGCGACGGCGAACTCCGTCGGACTCGTTCGAATGACGGAGCCATGGCACGTGAGCGATGGGCGGGCGGTGGCGAAGGTGACGAACCATGCGGGCGCCGCCGCGAGGACGAGGAGCGCGTTCACTGCTCGACCCAGATCGCCGTGACGCAAGGGTGGTCGTCGGTCGCGAGCATCTTGTCCATCCAGAGGCGGAGGTTCCCCGGGGTGAGGAGGGGAACGTATTCGCTCAGTTCCTCCGGGGCGCCCGTGCCCGCCACGCAGTTCGAGGAGAACACGACCGACATCGAGCGCTCGCCCTCGTTGGGGCCGAAGGGGAGGTCCAGTCGCTCGGCGCCCTTCGCGACCTTGATCAGGACCTGTGGCTGGCTCGCCTGGGCGACCAGAGCCTGACGATCCGCCACGAACTGATTCGATATCGTGGTCTTCGCTCCCGCTCCCTCTTGGACGGAGAGGTCGTAGATGGGGTCGCGCTCGCCCTCCCTGAGGAAGGGGATCCCCACGAGACGTCCACCCGGCAGCCAGACGGTGCCGCGGGCGCGGCCCGCGTCCACCCTGCGATTCGGGTTGTACTCCTGCGCCAGGGTCTTCAGATCTACGGAGTTCATCAGATCGTGCCAGTCGGGCGGAAGGGCGGAGGGATGGCCCGGACTAGCGGTCTTGGTGAACACCACGGGCCCCCGGGGCACGACGCCCTGCGGCCCCATGTCGACCTCGGCCCCAATCAAGGAGACTTCGAGCAGGTAGTGTCCGCCGGGGGCCGGGATTGTACGGAGGCCGAAGGCGGCTATCGCCTCGGGCGTCGCGAAAGAGGCGGGGTTGCGCAGGCCCTCCATCGGCACGTAGAGGAAGGGCGTGTGCTTGTCGCTGAGGCCGGGCGAGAACAGCGCGACGCCCCGGTAGCCCGCGCCGCCGTCCTTGAAGACGTGGACCAGCGTGATACCGGAGAACTCCATCGTGAATTGCCAGCTCATTCTGTTGAAGCTCCTCTTTCGGAGTGTGATGTCAGTGTCGGGACGATGAGGGGGAAGCGCTGGCCTCCGGCCGCGCGAACTCCGTGACCGCGAGCGCATCGGCGACCGCGAGGTCCTCGGAGGTGAGAGAGGCGTCGTTTCGCAGCCGAGCGAGGGCCCGGGAGGGAGAGCCCTCTGATTCGAGGTATTCGAAGAATCGCGGCATGAGCCGCCCCATCGCGTCGTCGGGGACCGGCCACAGCGTGCCGACCACGCTCCGCGCGCCGGCGGCGAGGAACGCCCCCGCGAGGGTCATCGACCCCACGTCGCCGGCCTCCGCGGTGGAGCAGCCGGCGAGCACCGCCAGCCTGAGGCCCCTCAGATCCAGAGAACGGACCCGCCTTATGGTGAGGAACGAAGGACGGTTGGACGAATCAACGAGGACGAGGCTCGAATCGAAGGGCCGCGAGGCGTTGACGAGCGCGTGGCCCGAGAAGTAGAAGAAGTCCGCCTTTGGAAGGAGAGAGAGGATTCTCTCCGTGGTGGCCTCTTCGCCGCTCAGAAGGCGGGCGCGCAGCTGCCTGGCCAGCGTCGCGGCCTCGATCGACGCCCGTGGCAGCTTCGGGAACTCGGGGCCGTCCGGAGAGGCCGTGACGATCAGGGGAGAGCGCCAGGGGGCGGGCGGAGCGGGGGGCGCCGATTCAGGCGCTGGAGCGTAGGTAAGAGCCGCGCGAGCGCCGAGCCTGATGCCGTCGCTCAGCGGAAGGGCGGCGAAAGGGACTCGCGCGAGGTCTTCGGTAACGGTGAGAGTCAGCGCGCGCGCCTTCGCGATCTCCGATTCCCAGGGCCCGAGGAGGACGGCGGCGAGCCTCCGCCCTTCGGCCTCGCCCGGAAGACCATTGCGCCGCGCGGCCACGAAGGCGCCCACCAGTTCCCGCCTGCGATCCGCGTCGATCGGCGCCGCGCGAAATCGCGACCTGCCTCCGCACACGAGCCATGAGAGCAGGCTCTTCGAGGCCGGGATGAAGGCGAGCGAACATCCGGTCGCGCCGCCCCCCGGCAAGGCCCCGGATCGGACGTTGCTCGTGGCCGCCCAGTAGCGGACCGCCAGATCCGCGACTCGGGCCTGCTCCGCATCTCCGCGACCGGCTGCGATCTCCGCGAGCGCCGCGTAGGCGGGCCGGATCTGGTCGGAGCCGGCGTCGGACAACTCAGGATCGTCCGGTCGTTTCGCCTCGTAGAGGGTCACCGCCTCGCCAAGCGCCTTCGTGGCGGGGTCGATGCGCCCTGCTCTCATGAGGGCCAGTCCGTGCGCGGTCATCAAAGGGATTTGACGGCCCCAGGAGCCCCGATTCCCCAACCACTGAAGCGCCTCTGCTACCAGCGCATCGTTTTCGGGCTCCACCGTGGCCCGCACGCGGAGCGCTTCTCCCGACATCCGCGCGCGAAGAAGAGGATCCTCGATCATCGAGGCCATGCGCGCGGCCGTGAGGGCCGCCTCCTTCGCCCCCGCGCGGTCGATCGTCCGGAGGGCCAGGGCCACGCCGTTCGCGGTGTCCGCGGCTGAGTCCTGCAGGCCCGCCGAGATCGCTCGCGCGTGGGCGGAGCGGTAGACCGCCGCCGCGGCGCGCGGCAGTCCCGAACGCACCAGGTCGTCGCCCACCACGGTCACCGAGAGCAGCGCGGAGCGCGGATTGAACAGACGCGGGGCGCGTTTGAGCGCTTCGAGACGCGCCTCCCAGTCCACCTCGGTGAGGCCGAGTTTTCCATGGGCTTCGCCCACCTGTTGTCCCGCGAACGCGGCCCACGAGGGCTCACCGGCCTTCGCGAAGAGGCGCGCCGCCTCCCGGCGGTGCCGGATCGAAAGGTCGGGCTGGCCGCCACTGCTTGCGATGACGCTGCGCACATAGTGCGCGCGCCCGCAGAGGAACGGCTGGCGGGAGGCGTTGGCGGTCCCGAGAAGGCGGTCAAGCCGCTCGCGCGCTCGCGCACTGTCGCCGCGCTGAAGGTCCGTCACGGCCTGCCAGAGGTCGCGCCAGCCTCTGAGGTTCGGGGGCAGCCGCGGCGCGGTCTGAAGTCTGGCGAGAATGGTCTCGGCCTCGCCCCAGCGGTTGCTCTCGTGCAGCATCGCGACCTCGGACACGAGTCGGAGCGTCGCCCCGTCCGCTTCGGGCAGGACGGAGATCTGGCGGATGGCGTCGGGGACGTCGGGATCATCGAGGCTGCGGGCGAGGGCCGGCCCGAGGCGAGACAGCGCCTCCCGGCCTCGGGGCTCCGCTGCCGCCTTCAATCCGTTCGAGAAGAACCACGAGCGAACGCCCTCAGGCGATTCGCGCGCGAGAGCCTCGACCTCGGCGAGCGCGCCACGATCCACCGCTCGTGAGAGCCGCTCCAGGAAGCCCTCCCGGTCGATCCACTCGTCGGACTCCGCCCGGAGGCGCTCTGCCTCGATCACGGCGAGCCAGGCCGCGTCCTTCTCGGCGGCGCGCGCCTCGATCCAGGCCGACCGGGCATCCTCGTGAAGGTGCATCTGTTCGAGGGCGAGCGCGCGGTTCATGAGGGCCTCGGGCGAGGCCGGGGCCAGTTCGCGAGCGCGGAGGGCGTGCTCGAGCGCGCGCGGCGGGTCCGCCATCCTTCCCGTTTTCTCCGCGCGGACGAGATACGCGGCGGCGAGATCGCTCGACAAGGCCGCGTCACCGGGAGCGGAGCGGGCGAGGCGCTCGAGGTTTTCGACCGCTTCGTCATAGCTGCCGAGAACCAGCTGCGCTGCGCTCAGGGCGCGCTGGTTTTCACGCGTGGGAACCTCTCTCGCTTCGGCCTCCAGGGCGGCGGCCGCCGAGAGGATCTCGACGTTGAAAGACGATGGGAGGCCGCGGCGGGTCTCGGTGAGGGAGCCGGGGCGGAAACCTCCTCCCAGGCGCGCGGCGAAGAGGCGATGCGCGCCCATCGCGTTCGTGAGGGGCAGGAGACGCCGTTCGTACGGGGTCAGGAAGAGACCCGCGCGAGCCGCGTAAGCCATGAAGATCGAAGCGCCGAGCGCGCACACCCCGACCCAGGCTGCCGCGCGCCGAAGTCCAGGTCGTGGTCCCGCCCCTTGGGTAGTCACTCCTCGACAGTTTCCCACCATCGAGGGTCCGACAGCGCCTCGCTCACGCTCCGCAGTCCGGGTTCTCTAGTCCCCTTTCGCTCCCGCGGCCGCCTTCGGCAGGGTGAGGCAGAAGCGCGACCCCTCGCCCGCGATCCCCGACGACTCCACCCAGACCCGGCCGCCGTGGAACTCGACGATCCGCTTCACGAGGGCGAGGCCGATGCCCGTACCCGGCGTTTTCTTGTCGAGGCGCTCGAACAGTTCGAATATCTTGTCCTTGAACCTGGGATCGACGCCGACTCCATTGTCCGACACCACGATCACCGGTTCCGGCCCCGGGCGGAGGCTGACGTCTATTCGCGGGGCCGGCTGGTCGCCGCGGAATTTCACGGCGTTCCCCAGCAGGTTCTCGAACACCTCGAGCAGGCGGACCTTGTCCCCGGCGACCGTGGGCAGGTCTCCCGCCACCGTGAGCTTCATGACGTCGATATCGGGGACGCGCTGGGCGGCCTCCAGGATCAGCGGACCGAGCGGGCGTGATTCGGGCGGGCCGACGACGCGTCCGATCCGCGAGAGGTCGAGGAGCTGGTTCAGGAGCACCCCCATGGTCTCCGCCGCTCGCTGGATGCGCTGGATGTCCCCGCGAAGCTGCTCGACGCGGCCCTCGGACGCGTCCTGCTCGACGAGCTTGGCGAATCCGCGAATGGTCACGAGCGGCGCCTTCAAATCATGGGACACGGTGTAGGTGAACCTTTCGAGCTCACTGTTCTTGGTTTCCAGTTCGGAGATCAGCCGTTGCCGCTCCGCGACCGATTCGCGCAGCTGACGATTGAAGGACTCGAGTCGCGAGTTGCGCATTCCCAGGCTGCGCAGACGGAGCTGGTGTCCGCTCAGCAGCAGGGCGCCGAGCGCCAGTGCGGAAACGAACCAGACCATGGGGCGCTGCCTCCACGGTGTCGGTATGACGATCTCTCCGGAGACGGCCTCCGGGCCCCACGGCCCGTTGGCGCTCCAGGCTCCCGCGACCCTCAGGCGATAGCGGCCGGGCGGGAGGTGGGTGTAGCGGATCCCCGCGGAGGTGAGCTGCGCGGGCCCCTGCCACTCCTCGTCGAGGCCGTCCAGACGGTAGCGGCACAGCGCCTGTTCATCGGTCGAGAAGCTGATGGTGCGGGCGCGGAACACCACCGACCGGGGACTGGCGGGGAGGCTCGCGGCCTCGTCGGCCGGGCGATGTTCGCCCTCGATGTCCACGCCCTGCAGTTCCACGGAGGGAGGGACGGTCAGCCGGACGTCCAGCGCCTCGCGGTAGATCGAGAGGCCCTGATCGGTGCCGATCCAAACCCGTCCCCTCGAGTCCACGATGCCGGCGCCCCGATTCGTTTCCCGTCCCGCGAGTCCCTGACGCACCGAGAGCTGTCTGAAGCCTCCGGGCTCGGAGACGAAAACGCCATCGTCGGTGCCCGCCCACAGCTTCCCCGAGTGGTCCCGGATCAGAAAATAGATGGGCCGCGACAGGGCCAGCCGTCCCGTCGTGCGCTCGAGCGCCTTCCCGACGAGGCGATAGAGCCCTCCTGCCGTGCCCACCAGGACTTCTCCGTCAGCGGTCGTGGACACCCCGTAGACGTTGTCGCCCCGGCGATCGGGACTCACCGCGCGGTGCCACGGGACGCGGGAGTCGAGATCGGGCGCGGACAGCCCGGTTCTCCAGAGAAGACCCGAACTGGTGGCCACGAAGAGTCGATCGCCGCCATCGGTCGCGAGCCACCGACCGCCGCTTGGAGGGGATCCGATGGAGGTGAACGGAACCGCTTCGAAGCGTCCGGCTCGCTGCACATACAGGGCCCGCGCTCCGAGCACGAAGAGCCGGCCTCGCCCGTCGCGTTCCACGGAGGCCGGGCGTTCGGGGAAGGCGTGAAGCCTGACTCGCTGGTCGCGGCCGATCTCGAGCAGGGCGATGGAGGCGGCGGCCCACACCGTGCCGGACCGGTCGACCGCGAAGTCGAGAAGGCGCGGCACGCCGCCCCTCAGATCCTCCGACAGCTCGCGGACGGGGAAGGCCTTCTGGATCCGCGCGCCGCCGCGATCGAGGAAAGTCAGCCCCGCGTTGTGGCCGAGAATGAAGCGTCCGTCGGGCAACTCGGCGATCGCCGTCACCTCGTTCTCCGCGAGCCCGGCCCTCGCATCCATCGAGAGGAACCGGCGGCTGCCCACGCGGGTGAGGCCGCGAAGGCTCCCGATCCAGATGGCGCCTTCGCGATCGGCCAGGATGGAAGTAATGCCCCCTTCGCCGAGCATGCCCTGTGCGGGACCCAGCTCCCTGGGCTTCGATTCGCCCGCCTCGAGCATGTACCCGCGATACCGCGTGCCGAAGAAGACCGCGCCGGTCGGATCGATGTTGATGGCGGCGGTGGCGGCTCGCGGAGGTCCGGGCTGATCGAGCGGGGCCGACAAGTCGAAATCGAGCCGCGATCCGAAAACTCGGACGCGGCCATCGCGCACGGCGCCCAGCCAGCGTCTGGAGAGCACGAGGAGCGCGGGCCGTCCTTCGACCATGCCGGAGTTGAGCGCCAGGATGGGATCGCGAAGGCGGGGATCGGCGCCCCAACCGCAGTCGAGCGCGCCGCGCAGGCGGCACAACCCCGTGCTCGTGCCTACGAACAGGTCCCCGTCGAATCGGCCCAGAGAAGTGGCGGCGCCGCGATCGCTTCCGAGGTCGATCTGCCGCCACGAGCCCTGGTCAAAGAGCCACACGCCCTCCGTGGTGTTGACCAGAAACCGTTCGCGTCCCGCCTGAACGGCTTGCTCGAGAGCTTGAACCTGGCCCCGGAAAGGGGCTCCGATGGGAGGGGCATGGGGCCGCCAGGTGCCCCCTTCGTTGCGGAAGAGCCGGCCGTCGTAGCTCGCGATCACCGCCCGCCCCTGATCGTCAACGGTCAGGCCCGCGCACTGGGTCGTGGTGAGGCCCTGCCGAACACCCTGCGGTTCGAAGGTGGCGCCGTCGTAGGAGACCACGGTCTCGCGATTCAGGATCCAGATCTGGCCCGTCGCATCCTGGGCAAGGTGATAGACGAGCGCGCTCGGCAGGCCCTCGCCGACCGAGTAGGTGGTGATGGGAAGAAGGGACTGGTCCGGCGCGGCGTCTGCCGAGGCGAGCGAAACAGCCAGAGCGAGCGCCGGAAGCAGCATCGGACGCTGTCTGCCGCGGCGGGCGGTCAAATTCGTCCAGTCAAGGATGAGTCCTTGGCCTTGATTTTCATGATCGAAACTTCGTTCGGGATACTCGCAAAGGGGGGCGCCCGGGATGCTACTGCACGAAAGGCTGGTCGCAGCCGCGATCCCGATCGTTTGGCGGGGCGCGCCGCGTGCGGCGGAAGGGGCGCGCGGGAGCACGCCCTAGAATCCCGGGCATGAACGAAAGGCTCGACTACGCCAGGAAGTCGCCGGCCGGGTACCGCGCCTACCTCGCTCTCAACAAGTTCGTCGAGGAATGCGGGCTGGAGCGCCCGCTCCTCGAACTCGTCAAGATTCGCGCGTCCCAGCTCAACGGCTGCGCCTTCTGTCTCGACATGCACACCATCGACGCGCGGGCCGCGGGCGAGACCGAGCAGCGCCTCTACCTGCTCGACGCCTGGCGCGAGGCACCTTTCTATTCGGGGCGCGAACGCGCCGCCCTCGCCTGGACGGAGGCCGTGACCCGGGTCAGCGAGACGCGCGTGCCGGACGAGGTGTTCGAGGAGGCCCGGAAGCACTTCACCGAGGAAGAACTGGTGAACCTCACCTGGGCGGTGGTGACCATCAACGGATGGAATCGCGTGGCCATCGCGTTCCGCGCCCAGCCCGGCCGGCACCGCGCGAAATCGGAGACGCCAGGCGCCTGAAAGGAAGTTCCACCTCGGGGGGACCCTCGGGATTTCCAATGGCTCCCATTGGCAGGAAGTATTTGATGCCGCGGCGAAGCGGGGCCTACACTGCTCGCGCCGTCTGATACCCAAGCCAAGGAGAGCATCATGTCCAACGAAGCGAAGTGCCCGTTTTCCAGTGGAGCCAGGATGGCCCTCGCCGGGACCCCGTCGAATGCGGCCTGGTGGCCCGAGCAGCTCAACCTGAAGATCCTCGCCCAGCATTCGGAGAAGAGCGATCCCATGGGGGAGAAGTTCGACTACGCGAAGGAGTTCAAGACCCTCGATCTCGACGCCGTGGTCAAGGACCTTCACGCCCTGATGACGGACTCGCAGGACTGGTGGCCCGCCGATTATGGCCACTACGGTCCCTTCTTCGTCCGCATGGCCTGGCACAGCGCGGGCACGTACCGGATCCACGACGGCCGCGGCGGCGGCGGCCGCGGAGCGCAGCGTTTCGCGCCTCTCAACAGCTGGCCGGACAACGTGAGCCTCGACAAAGCCCGCCGCCTGCTCTGGCCGATCAAGCAGAAGTACGGCCGCAAGCTCTCCTGGGCCGACCTCATGATCCTCGCCGGCAACGTGGCCATCGAGTCGATGGGGCTCAAGACCTTCGGCTTCGGCGGCGGTCGCGCGGACATCTGGGAGCCCGAGGAGGTCTACTGGGGTCCGGAGACGAAGTGGCTGGGTGACGAGCGCTATAGCGGCGATCGCCAGCTTGCGAACCCGCTCGGCGCCGTGCAGATGGGCCTCATCTACGTGAACCCGGAAGGGCCGAACGGCAATCCGGACCCTGTCGCCGCTGGCCGGGACATCCGCGAGACCTTCGCCCGCATGGCCATGAACGATGAGGAGACCGTGGCCCTGACCGCCGGCGGCCACACCTTCGGCAAGGCGCACGGCGCCGCCGATCCGGGCAAGTACGTCCGCCGCGAGCCCGAGGCCGCGGGGATCGAGGAGCAGGGGCTTGGTTGGAAGAACACCTTCGGCTCCGGCAAGGGCGCGGACACCATCAGCAGCGGCATCGAGGGCGCCTGGACGCCCAACCCCATCAAGTGGGACAACGGATATTTCGAGACCCTCTTCGGCCACGAGTGGGAGTTGACCCGGGGCCCGGGCGGCGCCCAGCAGTGGAAGCCGAAGGATCCCGCGGCCGCGACCCTCGTGCCCGACGCGCACGATCCGAAGAAGCGCCACGCTCCCATGATGACCACGGCCGACATGGCCATGCGCATGGATCCGGTCTACGAGAAGATCTCGCGCCGCTTCATGGCGAACCCGAAGGAGTTCGCGAAGGCCTTCGCGCGCGCGTGGTTCAAGCTGACCCACCGCGACATGGGGCCGCGCGCGCGCTACCTCGGCAGTCTCGTGCCGAAGGAAGTGCTCATCTGGCAGGACCCCGTTCCCGCCGTCGACCACAAGCTCGTTTCGGACAAGGACATCGCCGCCCTCAAGGCGAAAGTACTCGCCTCCGGCCTTTCCATTTCCCAGCTCGTCAACACCGCCTGGGCCTCGGCCTCCACCTTCCGCGGCAGCGACAAGCGCGGGGGAGCGAACGGGGCGCGCATCCGTCTCGCCCCGCAGAAGGACTGGGAAGTGAACCACCCGGCCGAACTCGCGAAGATCCTGAAGGCGCTCGCCGCCATCCAGAAGGAGTTCAACTCGAAGGCCGGCGCCAAGAGGATCTCGCTCGCCGATCTGATCGTCCTCGGCGGCTGCGCGGCCGTCGAGGCCGCCGCGAAGAAAGCGGGGATCACGGTGAAGGTCCCGTTCTCGCCCGGCCGCACCGACGCGACCCAGGCGCAGACCGACGTCGAGTCGTTCGCCGTGCTCGAGCCCGTCGCGGACGGTTTCCGCAACTACGTCCGCAGGGGATGCGAGGGATCGCAGGCCGAACTGCTGGTCGACAAGGCGCAGCTACTGGACCTGACCGCTCCTGAGATGACGGTCCTGATCGGAGGCATGCGCGCCCTCGACGCGAACGCCGGGCATTCGCCGCACGGCGTGTTCACGAAGCGGCCGGGAACGCTCAGCAACGACTTCTTCGTGAACCTCCTCGACATGAGGACGATGTGGCGGAAGGTCGAGGGGTCGGAAGGCGTGCTCGAAGGACGCGATCGGACGACCGGTGACCTCAAGTGGACGGGCACCATCGCCGACCTGGTCTTCGGCTCGAACTCCCAGCTCCGGGCGCTCGCGGAGGTCTACGCGAGCAGCGATGGACAGAAGGCATTCGTGCGCGACTTCGTGGCCGCCTGGGCCAAGGTGATGAACCTGGATCGCTTCGACCTCGCATAGAAGCCTCCTTCTCCTGCCGCGCCGATCAGTCTCGGCCGGTTCGGTAGGATCGAGACGTGAACGCCGTCGATTGGCTGCTCGACTCGGATCCTGCGATCCGCTTCCAGGCCTTGCGGGATCTCACGGATGCGTCCGCGGAAACCCTGGCCGCGGAGCGCATCCGGATTCCGCGCGAGGGCCTCGGTGCGCGAATCCTCGCGAGCCAGGGCGCGGATGGCGCCTGGCACCGCGCCGACAAGCCCTCCTGGCTCCCGACTCTCTTCACCATGCAACTCCTCCGTGCGACCGGCGTCGATCCCGCCGACCCCGAGGTGGCGTCCGCCGTGACTCGTCTGGCCCAGGGCTTCCGGTGGGATCAGGAATTCGGCAGCAAACCCTTCTTCGAAGGCGAAGTCGAGCCGTGCATCAACGGAGGCGCCCTCGCCCTCGGCGGCTACTTCGGCCACCCGAGCGAGAGCCTCGCCCGGCGCCTCATTGGCGAGCAGCTCGGCGACGGCGGCTGGAACTGCGAGGCGCCCGGGAGTTCGCGTTCGTCCTTCCACAGCACCATCTGCGTGCTCGAGGGACTCCTCGAATACGAGCGCGCGGCCGGCGCCACGCCTGAACTCGCGGAGACGAGACGCCGCGGCGAAGGGTACCTCCTCGACCGGTTTCTCTTCCGGCGCCGTTCCACGGGCGAGATCGCGAGCCCGTCCTTCCTCGAGTTCGCCTACCCGCCGCGTTACGCCTACGACGTGCTTCGCGCCCTCGACTACTTCAGGGCCCGAGGCGGGCCGCCCGACCCGCGCATGGAGGAAGCCCTGAGCCTCGTCGCGGGGAGGCGCCAGGCCGATGGTCGATGGCTCCTCGAGCGCACTCATCACGAGGCGCTCGCCGTGCCGTTCCATGAGTCGGTGGGCGAGCCGAGCCGGTGGAACACGCTCCGCGCCCTGCGCGTTTTGCGCTGGCGCGAGGGGTAACCCGTCGGCCGGGGAGGCCTTCCCGGCTGGTTCGCGGGTTCTGGAGCTCGGGTCCCTCGAGTCGCGCCCCGCCCGGCATATGCTCCCTCTGTTTTGGAGACATCCGCCGAGTACGCCGTCGCCGCCTTCGAGTTCCAGCGGTATCTCTCCGACCAGGTGCCGCCTCTGATGATCGAGGAGGAGTTCGCGATCCTCCTCCAAAGCCCGCCCGCCGCCCTCGTCGAAGCCACCATGTACTGGGTGACCCAGTCGCGGCCGCGCCTGACCGCGACCATGACCGCGGACCTCATTCTCCATGCCGTGCGCAAGATCTCGCTCATGGGGGAGTTCGACCTCGTGCCGCGGCCCGCGCTCCACTCTTTTCTCAAGGACTACTGCCACCGGATCCTCGAGCACTGTCCCGTTCCCGAGCGGCCGCGGCTCGTCGAGGCTTTCGCGCCGCTGATCGAGTTCCGCGCTCCGCCCCCGCCCGTGCTGCCCGTCCGCACGACGGCCATGCAGGAGGCGACGGCCCGCCGGATGGAGGTCTTCCTCGACCAGCTCGCGAAGGAGGCCCCGGGTGAGCGCCGGGATGAAGTGGCCTCGGAGTTCATGAGCGTCGCCGCCCACGAGTCATCCTCGCGCGCGGAACTCGAAGCGACGCTTTCGTCCCTCAAGGGCGTGGGGATCGATCCCGCGACGGAGAACGTGCTCAATTCGATCGCCCGCAGCCTGCCCGGCTGGGGCGCGCTCAACATCCCGGCGGGCGCCGCCCCGAGACGCGAGCGCCTCGGGGCCATGCGGCAGATCGTGACCCTCGGCGAGGACGCCGAGGAAGTGGCGAAGCGCTTCCGCGAAATGGTCCACGCCGCGATCGCTCAGTTCAACCGGGGCGATGTGGGGCGCGCCCAGTCGATTCTCGTCCTGGCCCAGCAGATGGTCACCGAGGAGAAGGTCCAGCCCGTCTACGTCGAGGCTCTGCGGAACGCCTCTCAGTATCTCGATATGGCCCGCCTCAAGGCGGCCGCTGAAAAGCCCGAGAGCCTCCCCGCTCTGCGCACGGTGATGTCGTTCTTTCACGCGCTCAGTCCCGACGGGCTGCTCAAGTCGCTGCGGGGTGAGACCGACGAGAACCGGCGCCATGACCTTTCCGCCCTCATCGAAGCGCACGGCCCCATCGGCCGGGCCCGCGCTCTCGAGTTGCTCGACGCGCCGGAAGCCGCGACCGACGCGCCTTTCGCGGCCGCCGCCCTGCGCATCCTCAGGAGGATGCCCCGCCCCGACGACAGCTCGGCCGAGCGCGAGGTGTGGGTGATCCTCAAACACGCGAACCGGGGCACCCATCCCATGGTCGCCACCCAGGCCATTTATTGCCTCGGGCAGGCGAGAGACGAACGCGCCGAGCGCGCGCTCCTCGGACTGCTGCGCTTCTACGAGGGCTTCCTGGCCCGTCCGGCGGCGCTCCCCGGGAGCATCACCACCGACGACATCTCGGGACTGCTCGACCGGACGTGCGATGCCCTCGCGCGGTTCGCAAGCCCCATGTGCCTTCGCGCTCTCGTCGAGCACGGGATGAAGACGCAACCGGAGCTGGGCGACTGTGCGAAGCGCCTGGCCGCGGGCGCCCAGGCCGACTTCTCGACCCACCCGGAACTCATGAACCAGCTCGTGGAGGCTCTGCGCGCCGAGCTGCCGAAGGGGCTTCTCGGTTTGCGGCTGCGGAAGGAGATGGGGCGCTCGGCCTCCTTCGTCCGCGCCCTCTCCGGCACGCCGAGCCCCGTGGTGACCGCACTCTTTCAGGAGATCGTCCGGAAGCACGGCGATGAGGAGTACGGCACGCTCGCCGCCGAGGCGCTCCAGGCTTTCGCCGCGAAGGCCCGCCCCCCCGAGGCGGTGGCGTCCACCTTCTCCGGCGACCTCGGGTTCTTCGGCCTTCCCATGCTGCTGCAGACTCTCGCGCAGGGCGGGATGACGGGTCTGCTGACCCTCATCGACAACGCGGGAGCGCCCGCGGCCAAGCTTTGGCTCCTCGAGGGCCGCCTCCGGCAGGCGTCGCATGGACGCCTCGGGGGCGAAGATGCGATCTATGAGCTCCTGATCCGGCCGTTCCCGGGCGCCTTCGCCTTCGTGCACCGCAAGGACGTGCCGCGGACGGGTGTCCTCGAGCCGCCGCGTGAGCTGACCGGCCTGGTTTTCGAAGGCGTCCGGCGGCACGATGAGTGGAAGCGATCTGCCGCGCTCGTGGGCGACGACGCCCGTCTCGCGGTCACGGGCTCGCCAAGGGACATCACGACGGACGAGCCCCAGGACCTTGTCGAAGCCGTCTGGGCCGCGGCGAGTTCAGGGTCCACGGCGAAAGAGTGCGACACGAAGTTCCCGGTCGACTCCCATCGCGTCCGCCGGCTCCTCGCCTCCTGGGTGGAGGTCAACGCCCTCAAGCTGGCCTGAGGTTCGTCGCGCCAGGCGGCGCCGCCATTCCGCGGCGGACGTTGAACCCCTACGGAAACTGGAGGCTCCTCGCAGCGATGCGTGCTCCATCGCCTCGCATCCTTGAAGCCAGGGTCCGAGCGCTCGCCGCCACCTGAGGCTCCAGGGCGGCGGAGAGAGCGTTCGTCAGCGATTCGACGGTCGGCACGCCGGACGCGTGGGCCGCTCCGATGCCGAGCGCGTGGACGCGCTCCGCCCAGTAGGGCTGATCGTAGTGCTGGGGGATCACCACCTGGGGCGTGCCCGCGCGCGCCGCCGCGGTGGTGGTGCCCGCGCCGCCGTGATGCACCACCGCGGCCACGCGCGGGAAGAGCGCCTGGTGATTCACCTCTCCGATGGAGATGCAGTCGGCCGCGTCGAGAGGCGCCGCCACATCGGCCCATCCGCGGGACACGATCGCCCGGCGCTTCAATCCGCGCGCCGATTCGAGGGCGATCACGCCGAAGTCCCGCGGCGCCCCGACGCTTCCGAAGCCGAAATAGACGGGCGGCTCGCCGTCATCGAGAAAGGCTTCGAGGTCGGGCGGAAGAGGACGCCGGTCGTGCAGGATCCAGGCGCCGGTTTGAAATACGCCCGGGTCGTCCGACGCGGGCCAAGGTGCGAGCGACGGGTCGGCGGCGAGCCAGGGCGTGTCGGTGAGGATGTGGCTGCGCACGTCCGCGACAGGCGCGAGGCCCATTGCCGCGCGATGCCGGTTGAGGGCCGGGCCCCAGCGTTCGCTCCAGCGTTCCGCATCCTCGGCCCACAGCGCATCGTTGCCGGCGTTGGGATCGCGCGGCGTCCACGCCATCACCGCGGGCGGCGCGTGTTGCGAGGACGGCAGAGTCACCGGGCAGTACGCGGCGAACACGTAGCGGATCCCCAACCGTTCCGCGACGGAGCGGGCGGCGATCTGCAGAGCGTTCCCCGCGACGATGACGTCACAACCCTCGGCCGCCTTCGGAATCGTCTCGAACTGCGTGGCGACCGTACCTTCCAGCATCTGACGGATCTGTTCGGGGGTGGGCCGGCTCGGCGCGCCCTGGGGAAGGGCCTTCGCGGTCGAGCGAACCTCGGACCCGATGGGGAAGAAGGGGAGGTCGAGACGCTCGACCCAGTCACGAAAATCGGGTGGCGCGCACAGGCGAACCTCCTCACCCAGTTCCCTCAACTCCACCGCGAGCCCCGCCATGGGCTGCACATCGCCCCGCGACCCGATCGTCGACAGCAGGATACGCATCAGGACCCCTCCTCCAAGGCCGCGGAGTCTGGACCGGAAGGGGGGCCTTGCCGCAAGCCCCCCCAGGGGCGATATATTGATGTCAGAGGAGAGGGCTCGATGTCACGCGCAGCGGCCACCACCGTGAAGTCGTCCCCGCGGCCCGCGCGCAAGGCCGTCAAGGCCAGGCGGAAGGCGGCCGTCCTCCTGTCGGGCGGCAATCCCCAGGTCGCGAAGGCGGACGGCGACGCCCCCGTCCGCGCCTACATCGCGGCGATCCCGGGCTGGAAGCGCGAGGTCGCGGAGCGCCTCGACGCGCTCATCGTGAAGAACGCGCCGGGGGTGCGCAAGGCCGTGAAGTGGAACTCGCCCTTCTATGGAATGGAGGGGCAGGGCTGGTTCGTCGCGTTCCACGTCTTCACGCGCTACGTCAAGGTGACCTTCTTCCGCGGCACGTCCCTGCGGCCGGCCCCTCCCGGAGGCTCGGCGAAGGAAGCGCGCTGGGTCGACATCCACGAAGGCGAGGATCCGGGCAAGACGCAACTGGCGGCCTGGGTAAAGCAGGCCGCGGCCTTGCCAGGCTGGCTCGCCTAGTCGACCCCGGGATCGCGCGCCTTACTTCGGCAGCGACTCGTGGATGCGCTTGAAGGCGCTCTTCGCGGGCGCCTCCAACGCCTTCGCCTGGGCGTCGTCGTAGACGGAGAACCAGTAACCGACGTGGAACTTGTCCTTCTTTCCTTCGAGCTCGATGAAGAGCAGGGCGTCTTTGAGGTCGGGGATGCGGAGGCCGATGCCCTGGCCCTCGACCACCATCTCCACCACCGCGCGCACCGCCGCGGGCCCTGACAGCTTCAGCTGGATCGAATCGCCGACCTTCGCCGTTCCTTTGCCGCCGACCACGAGCCCGCCGGAATCCGACAACAGATGCCGCCAGAAGTTCAGCCGCGGCATCTCGACCTGAATGCGCTCCGTGATCATGCGGCGGGTGCGGCCCTGCAGCCGCTCGAGGTAGATGCGCAGGTTCTGGAGGAAGTAGATCCAACCGGTCTTGATGCCGTCGAAGAGGTCGTCCCAGCCGTCGCTCGCGCCGAACGCGGACTGCACGAGGCGCACGCGCGTCTTGCCGTTCTCGGTGGAGAGGTGGTAGTCGGTAGCGAGCGACGTGCCTTCGCCCATCCAGCCGCTCTCGTCCACCAGGCGCAGGTGCTTGAGGGGCTCCCAGGCCGCGACGGTGTGACTCATCATCATCTCGTCGCTCCAGCCCGCGGTGACGGTGGCTCCGACGCCTTCTCCCGACACCTCCGCGATGGGCGCGAACCAGTTGGCGATGCCCTGGCCTTCGGTGATCGCTTTCCACGCGGCCTCGAGGGGCGCGTCAACATCTACGTGCAATTCGAGCGTGCGCTCGGGCTTCTTTTCAGTCATGGCTTTCTCCTGGGGTTGGAAATGAAAGGGGGGGAAAGGGCTGCTCAGGCCGCGGCTTCCTGCAATCTCGCGGTGAGGTCGCCGTCCGTGATCGCGTCACCGTGGGATACGGTGACGATCTTCACGTTCGGGATGGTGGACAGAGTGGCGAGGAAGTTCCTGAAGGCCGCCCGGTCCTTGACCATGAACGCCCGCAGCATCCGGCCGGGAGCGAGCCTTCCGCCGGTCATGACCGCCGCGTCCACGAGGCGGCCGAGGAACCCCGGGGGGCAGGCGCCGCGGTTGTCGAGGGTGTTGTTGAAGATGAGCGCGGTTCCGCCTTCCACCGGCGCTTCGAGCACGTATTCGGTGAACTTCAGGCCTTCGACCTTGCGGAGCCTGATGCCGAGTGAAGGCAGCACGCGCGCGGGGTCGTCGGCGAAGTTCGTGAAGTACTCGGCGACGCCTGCGCGTTCCTCGTCGGGGGTCAAAAACGAGGCCTGGGGATAGCGCTCGAAATACCACGGAGCGTCCATCCCATCGTAGGCATTGGGGATGACCATGATGGACGGCCGGCCCAGGGCTTCGAGCTGCTTCATTCCCGCCTCGCTCAGGGCGACGAGGCTGTGCAGAAGCAGCCTTCCATCGGCCAGCCGATACACGACCATGTTGCGGTACAGCGGGAAGGGCAAGCCGCCGCGGACGATCCACAGATTCGGAGCGAGTCTCTGGAACTCACCGTGGGGGAACAGCCGGTGGGGGGATTTCTTCTCGGTCATGCCTTTCTCCTGGAGGCGCGGATGGGGTGGGCGGCGACGACCAGCCGGTAGGTACGGCCGTCGGGATGGGTTTCGTCGTGGTACTTCGCGGCGAGGCGGGTGATCGCCTCGAGCAGCTCCGCCCCGAAGGCCTCGCGCTCCTGCGCGGAACGCAGGCGGATCTCGACGTCGGTGGAGAGAGTGGGGAGCGGTTTGCCCGCCTTCTCCGCGATGGTCTGCGCCTCACCGACCTCCTGCGCCATGCGCGAGGCGAGGGCGATCAGGTAGCTGCTCGAAAACTTGTCCTTGAGTTTCTTCGGGTCCATCCCCGGCGCCAGCACCCTGGGAGAGGCGACGAGGTACTCGGCCTTCCGCCGAACGATGCGCTCGGTGCAGCCGCGCCGCTTCTCCTCGCGCACGAGTTCGACGAAGCCATGCTCCTCGAGCTGGCGGACGTGATAGGCGACCTTCTGGCGGGGGAGCCCGAGGGTGCGGGCCATGGTCGAAGCGGAGCCCGGTTCGGAGAGCGCTTCGAGGATCTGCTGGCGCAAGGGAGCCGCGAGCATTGCCGCCTGGCGGGGATCGTTGACGAGGTGAACGCTGACCACGGACGGGGACTGTACCCGACTTCCGACTATTAGACAATAGAAATTGTCAAATGAAACTCCTGCCGACTTTCTGGACGGTTCCCGCCGCCGCCCGCAAGCGGCCTGCCTGCTGTCTTACCGAGTGGACACCAGGGATTCCGCCCGTCTTCTCAAGTCCAATGAAATCAGGCGAAAGGCGCCCTGGCAGGGAAGTTGCCTATGCATACGAGTGTGGGCTCGCCCACTTGAATGAGGTGACAGTCATGAACTTGAAACAAGCCACCCTCCCGCTCGCCTTCATCGCCCTTGGCCTTGGCGCGCCGTTTCCGGTCTCCGCCCAGGACGACCCACGCGGCCAGAACCGGCAGAACGAAAGCCGCGGAGGCCGCGTCGATCGCGCAGGCGACGACGACGATCGGGCCGTCGCCCGCCGCCCCGCCGCGGATCGCCCGGCGCGCGCGGATCGCCAGGAGCAGGGCGATCGAGACCGCGGAGCCAGCCGCAGCGAACGCACAGACCGGAACGACCGCAACGACCGTGGCGACCGCTACGGACGAAACGACCGGAATGACCGTAGCGATCGCAACGACCGGGGCGAGCGCTACGATCGACGGTACGACCGTCGAGACGACTGGGGCAACGCATACCGCGGCGACTGGAGCCGCAGGTACGACGGGTACAGCCGCGGCTACTACGCACCGCGTCCGCTCCCGCGCGCGTACACGCCACGGAGGTACTACGGCCCCCGCGACCGGCTGACCCTGTACTTCGGGTGGGGCTCGGGCTATCGCTACGGTTCGTACTACACCGGCCGTGTCTACGGATACCGCAGCGGCATCACGAGCTACGGTCGCTATGTCTCCTACGGCGACCTTCGGTTGCGCGATTTCCCGCGAGACGCCGAGGTCTACGTCGATGGCTACTACGCGGGCGTCGTCGACGACTTCGACGGATTCTTCCAGCGCCTCACCCTGGAAGTGGGCCCGCACGAAATCGAGGTGGCCGACCGGCGCTACGGCTCGCAGTTCTTCGACGTGTACGTCGACCCGTACAACACCATCGACGTCCACGCCGAGCGCTATCGTTGAGTTCCTCTCGGGCCTCGGGAGCGGCCGGGGCCTTTGCGTGCGCAGGGACGCTCAGGCGGGCGAGAAGGACATCACGGGCGCGGTCATCCCCGAGGACTCACGGCCCCGCCGCCGTCATTGCGAAGGCCCATTCGTTCCGGCGTTGGCCTGAAGCAATCTCGCGGCGAAAGAGATCGCTTGCAACCCCTCTGCTCTTCGCTCCTTCCGGGATCAGGATTGACCACCGCGACGGTCGAGCCAACGATCGAGGTAGGGGATCGCGATCGCCACCAGCTCGGGAAGGCATCTCTCAACCGCGCGTCTCGTCCTGACCCGAGCCGCGTCCTCCGTAACCGGCGCGAGATCCTCCTCAACGAAGGTCCGCCGAAAATCCGGGTGATCGAAAGGGACCGAGCACTCCCCGAACAGGCCAACCGAGGTGAGCGGCGCCTCGCGCGCGATGGTGAAGAGTCTGAAAGTCGATCAGCCAGTCATCTGCCGAGATCGAGGCCGTTCCTCACCTGGCATGATGCCATGCCGCAGCGGGTGTCCGCCACAGCGTAGAGTCCCACCCAATGCGCTTCTGGGTGGGCGTCACGGACAACGGCTGGTTCAACTTCCTCGCGGGCAGCGGCCTCGACGAAGTGAACTTCTGGCAGCCAAGCGGCAAACCTCCGTTTGACTTCACCACGACCCCGCAAGGGATGCCGTTCCTCTTCAAGCTCAAGAAGCCGCACAACCACATCGCGGGCGGCGGATTCTTCATCACCTACAGCCGCCTTCCCCTGGCCCTCGCCTGGGAAGTCTTCGGGAAGAAATGCGGCGTCGAAACCCTCGAGGGCCTGATCGAGCGCCTGGGCCGCCTCGCCGCCCGCACTCGGGTCACGATGACCACGGAGATCGGATGCACGGTGCTCACGAGCCCTTTCTTCCTTCCCCAGGATGAGTGGATCCCCGTGGGCGACGCCTTCGGGCGGCAAACCGTCGTCGGCAAGTTCCTCGACGATGAAGGAAGCGGTGCTGCGATCTGGCGGCGCGTGTCCGCGGCTCTCTCTCGCGACAGATACGCGCAACCGGACGATCGCCTGGTCGCCCAGACCAGCACGGAGCCTCGCGACAAGTTTGGCACGCCGGTCCTCACGAAGCCCCGACTTGGACAGTCCTCCTTCAGGGTGATGGTGACCGACGCATACAAACGGCGTTGTGCGATCACCGGGGAAAGCACGCTGCTGGCGCTCGAGGCCGCGCACATCGTTCCTTTCTCGGACGAGCAGGGGAGTCACGACGTCCGAAACGGGCTCCTGCTTCGGGCCGACTTCCACCGCCTCTTCGACGCCGGCCTCGTCGGTGTGAATCAGGATCTGCGAATCAAGGTGAGCCCGAAGATCCGCGAGACCTGGTTCAACGGCAAGGCGTATTACCGGCTCAACGACCAGCTGCTGACCGTCGTGCCGGATCTCGTCGCGAATCGGCCGGATCCCGACCGCCTGAAGTGGCATTTCGAGAATCGGTTTCAGGCATGAAGGCGACGATCTACCTGATCGCGGGGCCGAACGGTGTAGGCAAGACGACGTTCGCCCGGGAATTCCTGCCCAAGGAAGTGAAGTGCGTGCGGTTCATGAACGCGGATGAGGTTGCGCGCGGCCTGTCGCCGTTTGCTCCCGAAGCAGCGGCGATTCGAGCCGGGCGCGTGGTTCTCGGTGAGATCCGGTCAGCGATTCGCTTGGGGGGATTCTTTCGGGTGGGAGTCGACCCTTGCGGGCCACGGGCACGCGCGCACGTTGCGGCAGGCCAGGAATCTCGGGTACGAGGTCGAACTGCACTACCTGAGCGTCCCATCGCCGGATGTTTGCATCGAGCGGGTGGCCCGGCGGGTCCGGGACGGCGGGCATAACGTGCCCGCCACCGATATAAGACGACGATTCCACCGGAGCCTGGTGAATCTGGTCGGCATCTACCTGTCCCTCGCGGACCGATGGACAATCTGGGACTCTTCCCGCACCCTCCCCGTACCGGTGCTTCATTCGTCGCGGTCGAGCGTTGCGGACGTGCGATCTATACTCCGACCGTGACACGGCCCATCATCCTTCCCCCGCCGATGGCGACGAAGAGCCTGCCCCCGGACGTTCGGCGCGCGATGCGCGCGTTCGAGCGCGTTCACAAGATGCTCGAAGCCAAGGCGGCCGCGGAGCGATCGAAGGTCAGACGGCCGCGTCGCGCAGCGTAGAGGCCTCTCGGGAAGTCCGCGACCCGACCGTTACTCGCGGAAGAGGCTCACCTCAAGTCCGCTGTCGGGCTCAAACCAAAGGGCCAGGGCCTCCTTCGCGTTGGCCACCGCCTCCTGCTCCGTTTCTCCCGCGCTTGCGCAGCCGGGGACCTCGGGGAACACCGCCGACCAGCGTCCCGCCTCGGCGTCGTGTTGAACTTCGAGTCTGAGTCCCATTCCCGGCCGCTCCCTTGCTACGCCGCAACTTCGACGTATTCGACCCGGCTGGAAGGAGGGGGGATCGGCGTGCCGTCCTCGCGCATACCCTTCAGATGCAGCTCAATGGCCTCGCGGATCTGGGATTCGACTTCTTTGATGGTCGCTCCCGTTGCCACGCATCCGGGAAGATCGGGAACATACGCGGAGAAATTGCTGCCAGCCTTCTCGATCACGATCGCATAGCGCATGGATTCCTCATTTCTTCACACCGGACTGCTTCAGAATACTGTTCAGGGTGCCGGGCGCCAAGTCGTCGGCGGGTTTGCCGGGGACGGTGACCCGCCCCGGCTTCACGGGATGTTTGAACTGGCGGTGGCTGCCGCGTGTCGCCACGAGAAACCACCCATCCTCACTCAGCATGCGCAGCACGTCGCTGACCTTCATCACGCCATTCCGGTCTTTCTTTGGGAGTAGCGAAAGGCTATGGCGGACACGTGCCGAGTCGGGTCCCTTTCGCCTACACTTTCCCCAATGACCCCCGGGGCAGGGGTCTTACCCACATCTGCTCGAAGTTCATCACCCCCGCCCTCCTGAGCGCAGGCTGGGACCTCACCACCCAAGTCCGCGAAGAAGTCCGCTTCACCAAGGGCCGCATCATCGTCCGCGGCAAGCTGGTGGCCCAAGGCCAGGCTTTCGCGCTGCCCCGCGGCAAGGACAAGCGCGCCGACTACATCCTCTAGTACAACCCAACATCCCCATCGCCATCGTCGAGGCCAAGGACAACCTCCACCCGATGGGCGCAGGGCTCCAGCAGGGCCTCGACTACTCAGCCACCCTCGGCATCCCTTTCGTCTTCGCCTCCAATGGCGACGGCTACGTCTTCCACGAAAACCCAAAAGCCGAAGTCCCCACCCCGCCAGGAGATACTCACGTCACCTCGGCCTAGCGCGAACGTCCGTTTCCGACCGCGAAACCACCGCCCTCCAGATCATCTGGCGCCGATCCCCGTGCTCATCGACCAGACCATTGGTGAACGACTTCCGCCCGTTCGGCCCCGCGATGGCCAAGCTATCCAACCAACGCGAAGACGATGCTTCCTTCCTGAGCCTGTACCGGGCCATCACCGGACCCGAGGACGCGCAGAAGATCTTCCGGGACTTCTCGCCGACCTTCTTCGACCTCATCGTGGTGGACGAGTGCCACCGGGGGAGCGCCGCCTTTGACTCGGCGTGGCGCGAGCTCCTCGACTACTTCTCCTCGGACACGCAGATCGGCATGACGGCCACCCCCAGGGAAACGAAGTACATCTCGAACATCAACTACTTCGGCGAGCCGACGTACTCCTACACGCTGAAGCAGGGGATCCGCGACGGCTTCCTGGCCCCCTACAAGGTGATCAAGGTCCACCTCGACGTGGACACCGAGGGCTATCGGCCCAAACCGGGCGAGAAGGACATCACGGGCGCCGTCATCCCCGACCACCGGGGCCGTCATTGCGAAGGCCCATTCGTTCCGGCGTCGGCCTGAAGCAATCTCGCAGCGGAATGCGTACCGCCAACTGCTACTAGAATGAGGGTCATGGCGCACCAGGCAACCGAACGGATCACGCATGACGCGGCAGTCATGGGCGGCCGCCCGTGCATTCGCGGAATGCGCGTGACGGTCGGCGCCATTGTGGGCTTGCTGGCGACCGGAAAGACAGAGGACGAGGTCCTCGCTGCCTATCCCTACATCGAGCGTGAAGACATCCATGCCGCCCTGGCCTTCGCAGCCTGGCGATCAGAAGAGGTCGACCTACCCCTCAAGGCCTCGTGAGGGTTCTCGTTGACATGAACCTATCCCCGCTTTGGGTGGGGTTTCTGGTTGCTCATGGCGTGGACGCGGTTCATTGGTCGGCCATCGGAAGCGCGAGGGCGCCCGATACCGCCCTCATGGATTGGGCACGCGAGAACGGCCATCTGGTGCTGACGCACGACCTCGATTTCTCGGCTCTGATCGCCCTGGCGGGCCTGAGCGGGCCGAGTGTCGTGCATGTGCGCTCGCAGCGACTGCTTCCGGCTCAGATAGGCACCACGGTGGTCGACGTGCTTCGGGTTCACCACGAGACGCTGGCATCCGGAGCGATCATCACCATCGACGACGCGGCGGCCCGGGTGCGGGTTCTGCCAGTTCGGCGAGTCAATCCAGACTCGAAATAGTCAGACCAGGCAATTGGTCAGCAGTCTGCTGACCAATTGGCCCCGCCCATCGCCTACACTTTCCCCAATGACTCCCGGGGGCAAGGGTCCGCGCCCCATCTGCTCCAAGTTCATCACCCCCGCCCTCCTGAACGCCGGCTGGGATCTCACCACCCAGATCCGCGAGGAAGTCCGCTTCACCAAGGGCCGCATCATCGTCCGCGGCAAGCTGGTGGCCCAAGGCCAGGCTTTCGCGCTGCCCTAGGGGCAGCGCTCCGCGCTGACCCGCGGCAAGGACAAACGCGCCGACTGCATCCTCTACTACAAACCCAACATCCCCATCGCCATCGTCGAGGCCAAGGACAACCTCCACCCGATGGGCGCCGGCCTCCAGCAGGGCCTCGACCACTCAGCCACCCTCGGCATCCCATTCGTCTTCGCCACGAATGGCGACGGCTTGATCTCCCACGACAACACCCAGACCGAAGCCCCTACCCCGCCAGGAGATACTCTCGTCACCCCGGCGAAAGCCGGGGCCTAGCGCGAACTGTCCGTTCCCGACCGCGAAGCTCATCCACTGTAGATCTTCCGGGACTTCTCACCGACCTTCTTTGACCTCATCGTGGTGGACGAGTGCCACCGGGGCAGCGCCGCCGAAGACTCGGCCTGGCGCGAGATCCTCGACTACTTCTCCTCGGCCACGCAGATCGGCATGACGGCCACCCCCAAGGAAACGAAGTACATCTCGAACATCAACGACTTCGGCGAGCCGACGTACTCCTACACGCTGAAGCAGGGGATCCTCGACGGCTTCCTGGCCCCCTACAAGGTGATCAAGGTCCACCTCGACGTCGACATCGAGGGCTATCGGCCCGCCCCGCGCGAGAAGGACATCACGGGCGCGGTCATCCCCGACCACCGGAGCCGTCATTGCGAAGGCCCATTCGTTCTTGCGCCGGCCTGAAGCAGTCCCGCGGCGGAATGCGGCCTCCATTGCCTTGGGCGCCTCCTGCACGACCAGCAGAAGGCGGAACCCTTCGAGTTGCCCGCGATAGTCTTACGAATAGGTGTAATCTCTGGATGTGAAGGAGATTCGCTTTCTCGGTTCATCGCGGCAGGAGATCTCGTTGTTCCCGGCCACGGCTCGATCGAGGGTGGGACATGAGCTCTACCTGATCCAGGTTGGCGAGGATCCGGGTGATTTCAAGCCAATGCCGACGGTCGGCAAGGGCGTTTTCGAGATCCGGATTCGCGACCTGGCGGGCGCCTTTCGGGTGCTCTATGTCGCGAAGTTCGCCTCCTGGGTGTACGTCCTTCACGCGTTCCAGAAGAAGTCTCAAAAGACAGCCCAGCAGGCGCTGCGCGTCGCTACGCATCGCTACGGGCTGATAGAGGAGAAGTAACTATGGCCAGACAGAACGTCTTTCTCGACCTCGGGTTTCCCAAGCACGAGGCCGCGGTGATGTTGATGCGCTGCGACCTGGCTCAGGAGATTCGGCAGTGGCTGAAGAAGCGCCATCTCTCCCAGGCCGCCGGCGCTGAGATCCTGGGCATCAGCGCGCCGCGAATCAACGAGATCGTCAAGAACCGCGTGGAGAAAGTCTCCGTGGACTACCTCCTCGGCCTCTGCGCGAAGGCGGGGATCTCGGTGTCCGTGAAGCTCGCGGCGTAGCCCGGCTCGCCATCCCATTGGCGCAGACATGCACCGGGCCTCGACTACTGGCTCCCTTTCTGATCTCAGCCGCATGAGCCGGCTCTCCCAGTCCTGCCTCCGCCTCCGTCCGCCCCTGCGTACGGCCTGGAGTTACGACAATGGACTCGGCGCTCCCAGCCCCTTGCTGTCTCCGTCGACCGCTTACGTCGTGTCGCTTGGCCCCCGTAAATCCCTGGACCATGGGGCGGTGGCCCTGGATTCGACCACCGGTAAGAAGCTGTGGTCTCACAAGCCGAAGGTGCACCGCCGATCGAGTCCAGCGTTTGTACTCCCGGACCGAGTCGGGGTAGTCGATACGTCAGCTGGCGAGGCGGAGGCCGAACAACCTGATGAGACCCTCATCTTTGATGCGCAAACAGGGCGACCGGTTCGTCGCTACCCGTGGGCAGGAAGTCTGGTTGTTGGCGACATGTGCGTGGCGGACGCCAGCAGTGTCGCGTCCCTGACGAGTGGAGAAAAACTCTGGGAGATTGGGACAGAGCCCGGGGAACGGCTGTGCAGGCCCTTTTCGCGAGACCGGGTCTGGGCAAGTGAAGACCTCCTTGTCTGGGGGCAGAAAGGCGGTGCGGTCCGTTGTGTTCGAACAAGGACTGGTGAGTTGGTTTGGGAGACCTCGGTAGCAGACATCTGGTTGCGGGGTGCGACGGCAAGTCAGAAGATTCCCGGCGAAGTCAGTGGACGGATCCAGTGTTTTGGCAGGGTCGTCACATTCCCGACCGCGACCCACGTCGTCGGCGTTTCCCTGGATACGGGCAAGCGACTGTGGGCGGTGGAGGCGGTTCCCCTGCGAGGGGGCGGCCGTTGCGGGGACCGCCTTTATGTGAGCTACTGTGCGTGGATCGATCCTCAGTCTGGCAAGTACCACGGCGAGCCCGCAGGAAGGCTCGTCGGCCCCGCGAAGCTCGAACGACCCAGGGAATGGAAGTCGAAGAAGGACACATTCTCCGGCGACTTTCTGGTTTCGGAGACGCATATCTTCGGAACGAGCACCGCTGGCACGCTTGAGGCCTGGGACCGGGAAACGGGCAAGCACGAGTGGCATGAGAAGCCTGAAGGGGCCAAGGGATATGTCGAGTTGGCTCCGATGGTGGCTGCATATGGGCGGCTCTACTACGTTGACTACTCGTTCCGGACCTACTGCTATGAGGAGCAGGGCCCGGGCGAGCGCTCACCGAAGGCGGCGATCGCCTGGCCGCCCAGACCAGCACCGAGCCTCGCGACAAGTTCGGAACGCCGATCCTCACGAAGCCCCGACTTGGACAGTCCTCATTCAGAGTGATGGTGACGGACGCGTACAAGCGGCGTTGCGCGATCACCGGGGAGAGCACGCTGCTGGCGCTCGAGGCGGCGCACATCGTTCCCTACTCGGACGAGCAGGGAAGTCACGACGTGCGAAACGGGCTCCTGCTTCGGGCCGACTTCCACCGCCTCTTCGACGCCGGACTCGTCGGCGTGAATCAGGACCTGCGAATCAAGGTGAGTCCGAAGATCCGCGAGACCTGGTTCAACGGCAAGGCGTACTACCGCCTAAACGACCAGCCGCTGACCGTCGTGCCGGATCTCGTCGCGAATCGGCCGGATCCCGACCGCCTGAAGTGGCACTTTGAGAATCGCTTCCAGGCGTGAGGCGGGGGGCGATTGGACCCCATCTGGCTCAAGCTCGAAAGAAGATGCGGGCATGCCAGCGCGATTCACACTCAGGAGCGAGATTCGCGTCCTCGGAGCCATCGCCGTCAACCGGTCGATCCGCGAGTTGGCCCTGCTGAAGCGCCTTCATGGACCCGGCCGATGGCGCAAGCTGAAGGGAGAGGCTATGGTCGAACTGCCGGACGGAGCGATAGTCTCCGCCGAGCTGCACTGGTACGAAGCGCACGGAATCGGCCGTCGTGGAATGAAAATCAAGAAGCTGCTCATATGACCATGACCCATCGAAAGCCGCGGTATCTGATCTGCGTCAAGAATGAGGGCTACGAGGCCTCGCTGGAGCGGCGCAAGGTCTACAAGGCCCTTCCGAACGTCAAAGCCGAGAGCCACGGCCTGGTGCGGGTGATCGATGAATCCGGCGAGGACTATCTCTACCCTGAGGAGTTCTTCGTCCCGATTGACCTGCCCAAAGAAGCAGCGCCGGTGTTTGCCGTCATCCAGTCGTAGCCCCCGCCGCGCAGGCACACAGGCGTAACGGGAGAGGCGGCCCCTGCCGTCATTGCGAAGGCCCATTCGTTTCGGCGCCGGCCGCGCGCAGCCTGGCCTTTGGCCAGGCGAAGCCTCCCCTCGGGGGATGAAGCAATCCCGCGGCCCATCGCCTACACTTTCCCCAATGACTCCCGGGGGCAAGGGTCCGCAGAAATGAACAAGAGAGACCTCAACGAACGAGACATCTGCTCCAAGTTCATCACCCCCGCCATCCTCAAGGCGGGCTGGGACCTGACCACCCAGATCCGCGAGGAGGTCCGCTTCACCAAGGGCCGCATCATCGTCCGCGGCAAGCTTGTGGCCCAAGGCCAGGCTTTCGCGCTGCCCTAAGGGCAGCGCTTCGCGCTGACCCGCGGCAAGGACAAGCGCGCCGACTACATCCTCTACTACAAACCCAACATCCCCATCGCCATCGTCGAGGCCAAGGACAACCTCCACCCGATGGGCGCAGGCCTCCAGCAGGGCCTCGACTACTCAGCCACCCTCGGCATCCCTTTCGTCTTCGCCTCCAACGGCGACGGCTTCGTCTTCCACGACAAGACCCTCAAGGAAGGCGAAGGCGACATCGAGAAAACGCTCACCCTCGACGAGTTCCCAAGCCCCACGCAGCTCTGGGAGAAGTACCGCGCCTTCAAGGGCCTCGGCCCCGAGGAAGAGCGCATCGTCCTGCAGGACTACCACGACGACCCTCCCGACAAGCAACCCCGCTACTACCAGACGAGCGCCATCAACGCGACGGTCGAAGCCATCGCCAAGGGCCAGGACCGCAACCTCCTGGTCATGGCCACCGGCACCGGCAAGACCTACACGGCCTTCCAGATCATCTGGCGCCTGTGGAAAGCCGGAGTGAAGAAGCGGATCCTGTATCTCGCCGACCGGAACGTGCTCATCGACCAGACGATGGTGAACGACTTCCGCCCGTTCGGGCCCGCGATGGCCAAGCTATCCACCAACGCGAAGACCATCGAGAAGGACGACGGCAGCAAGGTGGAGCTCATCACCGCCCTCGGCAAGCACCACAGCATCGACAAGTCCTTCGAGATCTACCTGAGCCTCTACCAGGCCATCACCGGACCCGAGGACGCGCAGAAGATCTTCCGGGACTTCTCGCCGACCTTCTTCGACCTCATCGTGGTGGACGAGTGCCACCGGGGCAGCGCCGCCGAAGACTCGCCATGGCGCGAGATCCTCGACTACTTCTCCTCGGCCACGCAGATCGGCATGACGGCCACACCCAAGGAAACGAAGTACATCTCGAACATCAACTACTTCGGCGAGCCGACGTACTCCTACACGCTGAAGCAGGGGATCCGCGACGGTTTCCTGGCCCCGTACAAGGTGATCAAGGTCCACCTCGACGTCGACATCGACGGTTATCGGCCCAAACCGGGCGAGAAGGACATCACGGGTGCCGTCATCCCCGACCAGCAGTACAACCAGAAGGACTTCGACGCGAACCTCGTCATCGACGAGCGGACGAAGCGGGTGGCGCGGTGGGTGTCCGACTTCCTCAAGCAGAGCGGCGACCGGTTCCAGAAGACCATCATCTTCTGCGTGGATACCGATCACGCGTCTCGGCTGCGGCAAGCGGTCGCCAATGAGAACGCCGACCTCGTGAAGCAGAACCCGAAGTACGTCATGAGGATCACCGGCGACGACAGCGAAGGCGTCGATCAGCTCTCAAACTTCATCGACCCGGAGTCGAGATTTCCGGTGATCGTGACCACGTCGCGGCTGCTGTCCACCGGCGTCGATGCCCAGACCTGCAAGCTCATCGTGCTCGACCGGGAAGTGGGCTCGAGGACCGAGTTCAAGCAGATCGTCGGCCGGGGCACGCGCGTCCATGAGGACTCACGGCACCCACCGACGTCATTGCGAAGGCCCATTCGTTCCGGCGTCGGCCTGAAGCAATCTCGCAGCGAAAGGCAGTCCCCGCGTTCCGGTGGTGCTCATCGCGCGACGCACCACATGAAGGACTGCACGTCGATCATGTCCTTCGGCTTGAGATCCTCTAGGTCCTCGAACAACTGAGCCGCGAGGCGAAGAAGGCACTGGTAAGTGAGCCAATTGGGCTCGGGTCGGTAGTTCAGCTCGACGCGGCACACGTCGGCCATCAGCTTGGCTATGTTCGGCTTCAGAAAGAGGTGCTCCTCCGGCATCATGAGGAACGGGAAGTAGGTGGCGATCGTCCATTTCGCCGCTCCGATCTCCGACAGCGCGTCCGCGAAGCCGGTGAACCTCTCCTCGAATGGCGTGTTTCCGTGAAGGAGCAGGTAGAGCGACGCCGAGAAGCGCGGCTGGGCCTCGGCTCCCTTCAAGCCGTTGCTGAGCTTCATCTGCTCATGGCTGAAGACCAGATTCGTCTTGCTGATGACGGCGCGGGCCAGCTTGCACACCGCGGCATGCTCCCCTGACTTCTCGAGCGCGCGGAACTCCTTCGCCGACAGGGAAGTCACCAGCAGGTCGCGTGCTTCGAGTTTGTACGTCCTCTCCTGGTCAAGGAAGGCGGGATCGCGAAAGCCCCTTGGGAACTGCTCGAGAAAGACCTTCTTGTAGTCCGCAATGTTCCCCCGTGGAGCCGCGGACTTGCGCTTTCCCGCTCGGGGCATGAAGAAGGGCTTCTCCGCCTCTGCTCCAGTCACCTCGACCAGGAACCGAGGCGTAAGAAGCATTTCGCCTACGTTGGCGAAATACACCGTCAGGCGGTCCGCTGGTCCCACAGCGCGGATTGACCCCTGACCCCATTCCGGCCTCACCGTGTGCCTTACCCTGCCGCCGACCATCCAAGTCATTTGTCGTCCTTCATGTGCCAGTAGCAGAGACGTCTACACGCCTTGGGAAGCCACCGCCGCGGAGTGCGCTTCAAGAGGGGCTGGCGTTCTTGAGCACCTCGGCAGTCGAAAACCCTTCGTGTTTCGTAACGATAATCTGCTGCGCGAACTCGTCGCGCAGTTCCGGGATGTGCGTGATGATGCCGACCATGCGGCCGCCTGCCTGCAGACTCTGGATCGTCTCTGAGACCAAACTCAGGGTGTCGTGATCCAGGGTTCCAAAGCCCTCATCGATGAAGAGACTGTCCAGATTCACCGCGCCTGCGGCTCGCTGTACTTGATCGCTCAACTCGAGAGCCAGGGAGAGTGAGGTCAGGAACGTCTCGCCGCCGCTCAGAGTGTCGCTGATCCTTGTCTCGCCACCGTTGTCGTTATCGACGACCAGAATATTGTCGTCTTCGAACCTCAGGGAGTATCGCTCCTCGGTCAGCGACAATAGCCGGGTTGATGCTCCATTCACTAGCTCCGTGAAGGCCTCCTCGAGAACATAGGCTTGGAACTTGTCGCTGCGAAGGTCGGCGGCGAGCTGACCATGGACGCGGAGCGCCAGCTCATCTTCCTGGAGCTGATCTCTCATCGCCTTGGATCGACCGATGCGAACCTTCATCCGCTCGACCTGCTCCTCAAGTGTCTTCTGTTCTCCGTATTGCTTCTCCGTCTCCTTGCTCAGGTCTTTGGCGAGCCTCTCAGCCTCGGCCAGTTGCTCGTTCGAAACCCGAACGTCCCCAAGCTCGGATTGGAGCGCGGTGGCTCGCTGGTCGACTGCGTGGACGTCGTGATCGTACTTGCGAATGCTCTCGGTGAGAGTGGTCGTGGTTGTGTCGTCGAGGAATGAGTCTCTCGCCGTCTGCTCGTCCGGGAACCCAGCCCGAGAGATCTCATCATCGCGGCGCCTAACTCGTGCGGCTGACTCCTCGCGAGCCTTGCTGGCGGCATCGATGAGTAGCTTCGACTCTGATTGCGCCTTCATCAGGTCGCTTTGGGCAGCTGCAGCGCTCGTGGAGGCTCTCTTAAAGGCGCTTTCGAGCGCTTGGATCTGCTTTGCCAGACCTGCGGCCTCGGCCGCAGGGTCTGAGGAGTGAGTCACGGCAACGATCTGGGCTCGGAGAGCCGCAAGAGCCTGCCGATCTGCGTCCAGGTCCTTCGCCAGGTCCGTCAGCGTCGCTTGCTTATCGGCGAGCCTTTCCCGGCGACTCGTTTCCTCCGCCTTCGCCTTCTCAAGTGCCTGCTCCGCAGTTTCAAGCTGCTGCTTGGCTCGCTCGTGTTCCTTGCGGGCCGCCGCCAGAGATGCCGCTTGCGATTCCACCCAGACTTCCAGCGTGCCTCCCAGGCCTTTGACGTGGTCGCCAAGTGCCGCACGGATCTCGGCCTCCAGCCGCGCGACTCCTGCTGTAAGGAGCGAGTAGTGGCTGCTGAGTTCTGCCAAGTGTTCACGCGCGACTTTGGCGCTGGCAAGCTCGGTCGTCAGCTGGTCCTCTGCGGCACGTGCCGCGGCCTCGACTTCGCGTTGCTCTTTCTTTGCGGCGCTCAACGCTCCCTTTGCGTTCTCGACGTCCGCATTGAGGATGGCTGACGGCGGCGAGCTCACGGTCTGCTCGCATACCGGGCATAGTTGCCCCCGCTCGAGGGATGTTCGAAGCTGGTTCGCGGCATCGAGCTCGTGTGCGTGGTGGAGCGCGGCTTCTGCGTGCTCAACCCTCTGGCGTGCCTTGTCCGCCGCGTCTCTCGCCCCCGTTACATCGGCCCGCAGTGCCGCGATTCTGACTTCGAGCTTTGCGAGACTCTCCTTCTTCGTCCCTAGGTCCCGCTGGGAATTCTGGGCTCCTTGCCGGCTCCCCCCGAGGCTGACCGCTCGGCTGCGAACGCTTTCGATAAGCACGTCAAGGGAGGGGTTGTAGGACGCCTTGCGCAAAGCGGCCTCCGCTACCTCGGCGGCAGCCTGCTGCTCAAGTTGTAGTTGTCGTGCTGCGGCGATTGCCTTCGCGAGACTGGCAAGGTCCGTGGCTGCCGCCTTGGCTTGGTCGTCTCCGCGAGCGATTGTGCCTTCGAGGCGCCGGGCCTCCGGCAACCTGACAACAACCTCATGGAGCCGCGCGCTTTGCTCGCGGAGAGCTGGAATGGCCTCGGCCGCCTTCTCGGCTGCCTCCAAGAGGGCCGATTGCTCTTTGTAGGCTCGGTCGGCCCTGCCCTGCGCCCCCTTCGCCCGTTCTGCAATCTCCGAGGCGCTAGCCGCGCCCTGAAGGGCGCGGGTGGCTTCTTCAAGGAAGGGTGCCACGCGTGACGCTAGCCTCGCTGCATCGATGCGGCTCCGAAGCCTGCCAATCTCCGCGCCCCGCAACTGAAGCGCTTCTCGTTCCAATTCGGCCTTTCGAAGCTCGGTCGTCTTGGCACATAGGGCTCTGAGGTCGCTGGCGGACCGTTGGGCCTCGTCGAGCCTCTTTCGCAACTCGTCGAGTTGGCCTGCGGTCTTGGTGACTCGGGCTTCGAGGTCGGTAAGGGCACCTTCGCTGACTCCTCGGTACTCCTCTTCAAGGACCTTCCGCGCCGACTCGATTGCGAGCTTCTTTGCGGTTGC
Organism: Vicinamibacteria bacterium; assembly: GCA_019694155.1. Classification (GTDB taxonomy): domain Bacteria; phylum Acidobacteriota; class Vicinamibacteria; order Fen-336; family JAGNNV01; genus JAGNNV01. Next base: position 59,322 of record JAIBCN010000142.1, read on the forward strand.
GACCTGTTGACTGTGGATGCGCATTCTTTCGTAAACGTCTAGGCGCAGGAGGGAGCGCAGCATGCTCCGCCGTGCCTTTGGGTCGGCTTTCAGAAACTCGGCGAACTCCCCCTGCGGCAGAATGACCGCCTGCTTGAAGGCTGTCACATCCAGGCCCAACAGCCGCACGATGGCCTCTTCCGCGGGCCGGACGGCATCGGCAACGGTGATGGTGAAGTCATGACCGTCGTGTTTCTCGAGCTGCACCGTGTGGCCCCCGCTTCGCCGAAGCGCTCGAACGATGCGATAACGGTCGGGGCCGACGTTGAAGTCCAGCCGGACGGCGAGTCGATCGCGTGAGGCGGCGATCATTTCGGAGCGGTCCTTGACGCTGACTCTGGGCACCTCGCCGTAGAGGGCGAGGATCATGGCGTCGAGGATCGTGCTTTTTCCCGCCCCAGTGGGTCCCGAGATCGCAAAGCGATCAAGCGCGCTCAGGTCGAGGTCCTGCCGGTCCTTGAAGCAAGCAAGCCCGTCGATACTCAGATAGACAGGGCGCATCGCTCAGTCCTCCATCCCTGAGGCGACTGCGTAAATCCTATCGAACGCGTCAACTACATTGGTCTCAGGTGGTAGCTGATGCTCTCGCAGGTGAAAGGCCCCATACTGTTCCACGGGTGAGGCGCCCGCGTCGGGGCGCGCGGTGTGGGTCTCCTCCACCTCTGGAAGCTCCGACCTGACTACGAGCGCGTTAGGCAGGATTTCTCTGACTTTTCGATTCAGATCGGGGTCTTTCTCTGCAAGGGGCACAGAGACGCGTAGCCAGCACGAGTGGCGGTGCTTCTCTGCGAGCGCCTCGAGTTCCGGAAGGGTGGCTCGAAGATCGAGCAGAGGGAAGCCTCCCTCATAAGGAACGTGGCGGACCTTGGCTGGCTTGCCCGCCACGGCCGTCACGACGACAAACGTCTTCTCCTGGCCGGTCTCGCCGAAGTCCATCTGAAGTGGCGACCCAGCGTAGTAGGCAAGCAGCGTTCCCCCGACCTTCTGTGGCTTGTGGATGTGGCCCAGCGCGATGTACGCCGCGGTCGTCGGAAGAGTCTGCGCGGTCGCAGCCCAGTCTTCGCCGATGTGGACTCGGCGCTCCGACTCGCCGAAGGCGGCACCCTCGAGGTGCGTATGCGCCATGAACAGGTTGACCGCGTCCTTTCGGAATGGTTTTGAGAGGTTCTGAACTGCTGCTTGGAACATCCGGGCGTACCTGCTGTGTGCGCTTCCCTCGTCGGCCGCCATCTGAAGGGCAGAGACCCACACACCGGGTGAGGCAAATGGAAGTGCCGCGACCACGGCCTTCTCGCCGCCGCGTGTAGTGATCGTCTGAGCCCCGCCGTTCTCAGCGCTCCGAGGCCGGCCAACGATATGGACGTTCGCGTACTCGGCAAGGAGCGCCCTCGCATCGAGACGACCAGGGTCGTCATGGTTCCCAGCGATCAGGACCATATGGGTGCCCGCCCGGCCCACGCGGACAAAGAAGCGATTCACCAACCGCTCTGCCTCAGCGGGAGGGTTCCGGCCGTCGAAGATATCGCCGGTGTGGAGCACCAGATCCACTTCCTCTGACTCGATAAAACGGCCTAGATGGTCGAGGACCGCCTCCATTTCATCGAGACGCTCGATGCCCTTCCATCGACGACCCACATGCCAGTCGCTGGTGTGGACAATCTTCATGTTGCCTCCCTAGGTACGTGCAAACGGGTCGTCTGCCGTGCTGTCCTCGCGCACTTCGCTTTGCCGCGTCGCCCAGGAGGGGAAGGGGAACTTCAGGAGAACTGGTGTAGGAATCTCGGGCTGCGTGACGATCATGCTTCCGGGCGAAAGCATCGTGGCGCGCTGCCTTGCTACGCGAGTGAGGAACCCGTATTCGCCTCTCTCCGCCTCGGCCGCGTCAAGGCGGCCGACCACCTTCATGGCCGCATTGGCCACTATGCGCCGCTCAACCTCACTTGCGGTCTGCTGCGCGCCGAACAGGCAGACCCCCAGCGATCGGCCACGTTCGGCGATGTCGAGGAGGACATCCTGGATCGGGCTCCAACCGGAGCGGGGCGCGTATTTGTTGAGCTCATCAAGAACAACGAACACGAGCGGCCGAGCCGTCCCCTGTGTCTCCTTCTCGCGCATCATCCTCTTCAGCAGCACGCCGACTACGAACATCTGCGCGATGTCGTGGAGGGTGTGGATGTCGACGACGGTGACCTGGTTGGCCTGCCAGTCGATACGGTGTTGAGCTGCCTCCTTGTCCCCGCGAACAAGATGGCCCATGTGCTGAGCCGCTGCGTGCAAACGGCGTCGAAAGGCGTCGAGCGTGCCGGTCGCGGCGTTGGACACCATATGGTCCAGGGTTTCGGAATCGAGCATCTCGACAAGGTCGTCGAAGGATTCAAGGCGAGTGCCGTGAACCTCAAGACCGGGGTCCTTAGGATCGCCCACTTTGGCGGCGCGCTCCAGCTCTCTCTCGATGCGGTAGATGAGAAACGAAATCTGGGATCGAGTGTCCTGGGCATCGGCGAAGGCAAAACGAAGGAGGTTGTCGCGAGCGAACTCGCGCAGGGTCCAGATATAAGGATGCACCCCTTCGTGCCGGCTGCCCACCTCCGGTACCACTACCTTCCCCTGCCGCCGCGCTGGAGCAAAGAACCCGACGCTGGCGAACGGGCCCGCCTCGAGTCCGAGGGTCTTGTACTCCTCAGTCAGCGTCGCCGAAATGTGCGTGTTCGGCTTGTCGAGCCAGAGCAGATCCTCACCCTTGACGTTGAAGATGAGCGCACGGGCATTGGTGGCATCGGCTCCGAGTGCATCGGAGTGGAAGAGCGAATAGAGCAGGAAGGTCGCGTAGCTCGTCTTGGTGGCCACCCCAGAAACGCCGCTGATCGAGACGTGGGCGCCCCGCGTGCCATCGAGAAAGTCGAGATTGGCAAAGACGGTTTCGCCGCTTCGGGTATGGCCGATCGCCACCTTCTTCTCCATTCGATCGATGAAGAGGGCGCGCTGAAACTCTTCGCCGCGCACAATCCGGACTGCGTTACCAGGATGGGGAGGGACGAAGATCTCGGGATCCACTCGGGTGACCTGGATGTGGGCGGCGTAGGACACCTCAACCGGCAGCGTGCCCTCGGCGGCGCGGAATGCATCCGAGTCGAACTGTCCGCCCTCATACCGCTTTCGGACGATGTCTACGATGCCGAAGAAGCTCACGACCTGTCCATCGGGAAGGGTGACGTCAGCGACAACCAAGTCGTCGAGTTCAAGGACCGCGCCTTCGGCGACACCAACCCAAAATTCGAGGGGACCCGCATCTTCGGAGCCGAGGACGACACCAGCTGCGGCGTTGTTGGGAAAAGTGGACTCAGCCACGGATGGCCTCCTTCGTCACAAGCACTTCGATCCAGCGCCTGAACAGTCGCGCGTCGCCAAGCGCGGCGCGGAGTTTCTGTTCCAAGGCGCCAATTGGGAGCAGGTTCTGAGGCGATCGCGGGTCCCGGGCTCGCTTGGGTGCCGTGCGCGGTAGCCAGGCCGTGGCCGAATCGGCCAGCCTTCGCGCGGTTTCAACCCCAACGTTTGCCGAGAGCTCGAGTCGCACGATGCCATGGAGGTCTGTTTCGCCTGGGCCGGGATGGGCAAGGCGCTGAAACCATGAGTATCTGGAGAACCCTGCGCCCGCTGACTGAATGGAAAAAATAGGAGTGCGCGCACCTGCCGGCAGCCCAGCAAGCAGGGGGATGAACCTGGCCGGCAAATACAGTTGATGGATGCGCTTGATGTAGCCGAGGGCGAGGCCCTTCCGCGCAGGTTCGAAGCTGAGAGGACCATCCACGATCGTGAGCGTGTCGTCGCGACAGGTGTCCCGTGCGAGCGTGGCCTCAGCGAGCCTCATCGACTTCTGGATGTGTCTCAGGGGCCCGTCGAGTTCGATGTTGGGGGTGCTCTCCGCGCCGTAGACGAGATTCTTGCGGACATGGACAGGACCGGGGAGGCTCTCGCCAGCACCTAGAACCGCGATTCGGGATATTCGTAGTTCACCGAATGAGGCTGCGGAGTTTTCGACATCGACGGCGCCCACACCGAAACTGCCGAATCCTCCGTAGATCAGCTGGTCGGCTTTTCGGGCATTGATCCGCACCTCCAGCCGGCGCACTCCGTCGATGAAGACAACTCGCGGGGGCAAGGACGTCTCTCCCTGGGGCGTGATCGCCGCCCACGCGGCCTCCTTCGTTTCGACTTGGTGGTCCACCTGCTCGTTAGGCTCGTCGTCTGAGGGCGCCAAGGGAGTCTGGTCGCCATAGTCGACCTCCCACGGGTCGACTCGAACCCGGAAGTCGCCGAACGCTGGCGGCGAGCTAGGCAATCCCTGTGTCTCCAGCATCTTGGCACCGGCTTCCGCGGGAACAAGGCCATTGCCGGTGCGCGGCAGGGTATCGAATGTGTTCGGATTGCAGATCGCCCCTGATCATGCAGTGCAAGATACAGCACCCCGGAGTCGGTCGAGGTCCACACGTTCTCCCGCCGAAGAAAAAAGTCTACGGAGACCCCGTCAAGCCCCCATCCCTCGGGCGCCTCCTACGATCGAAGCCAAGCAACAACACGCTTGAGTGCCAATGCACATGTCAAGAACGGGCGCTCATGGTCATCGCGGCGTGGCGCGCGTCCAACAGGTTCAGACTCCGAACTGCGTAGTTGAGGCATAGGAGGTCGTCGTTCAACAGCCGATCGTGCTTCTCCAGGATCTTCATTGGCGCGAAACTCGCAAGTGCAACAGGATCGGGCGGTTGCGACTCGCCGATGTCCCTCAAGTGATCGAGGATGCGATCTGGCTCCGCGTCTCGGACCGTGATGGCCAAACCATCGGCTTCCACCGCCAAGCCGCGGCAGGCCAGCATCAGCACCAGTGTGCCTTGGATGCGGTCACCAGTCCATGGGAACACGATGCTGTGGCGGCCGCTTGCGATGACTTGAGTGCTTCCCAATCCGAGTCGTACGAAGTTGGTTCGACCCTCGCGTAGAAGGTCGCGAGCCGCAGAATCCAGGAAGATCGGTTCATCGGAGCGCGCGTACAAGTCACGCATACGCTGTCGGACGCGCTCGTGCACCTGGCCGCCCGATCCGCCAAAGCGGGGCACCCGCCCACCGGCAGCCGGTGAGACGTCGATGGTGCGTCTGCGCTCGTCCATGGCTTCGACCTTCCAGCGCCGACCGGCGAATATCAGGAACATGCCGGGCGCAAGAACGTTCGACAGCGGGATCGAGCCAAGATCGGAGCCGCCGGCAACCACGCGGTACTCCTCGGCCGAAGAGAAGGCAGCGTAAAAAGTGTAGTGCTCGACGATCCGTTCGCCGTTAGGCGCCAGAAACAGGGCACCATCATCGGATTGCATGATCACCCCCTGCTCGCCGAGGCATCGGAGTAGATCCTGAAAGAGTGGGGCGTTGACCTCTCGGAACGGCCCGCCCTGGCACAAGACGCGGAAGGCCTGCTGAGCCTGGACGCCGCCGTGCTGGGCGATTAACGACAGGAGTTGTTGGATGAGCGTCGACAGATGGAGCGCGCCATGATCCGGCGGCTCGCACCACCGTTCAAGTAGAAGTTCGACCATCGCGATCGACTGGATGAGCGCGGCGTGGAGTTGGTCCTGAGGCGGAGCATCGGGACCGATTTCCCGCTCAGCCACATACAGCCTGAGGGTCGCGGGCTCGTAGCGTCGGCCGGAACGTCCGAGACGCTGACGCAGACTCGCCACGGAGGGCGGCGGACCTATCTGAGCCACGCTGCGAACGGATCCGATATCGACGCCCATCTCCAGCGTACTGGTGCACACAACCGTGATCTGCTTCTCCTCGTCCTTCAGGAGTCGTTCTACGTCCTCGCGGAGGTCGCGTGAGAGGCTGCCGTGGTGGGGGAAGAACATGTTGGCCTGCTTTCGCAGCGTAGCCATCTCCCTTAGCGCATCGGCATAGGACTCGACGTCCTGTCGGGCATTGCAGAAGACGAGGTTCTCCGATCCGTAGAGCGTCTTGTACAGGTGCTCCACGATCTCTTGACGCTCTGTTCGTTCCATCGTGTCCGATTCCGATGATGACTGCTCCACATAGCCTCGGATCTGCAATCTGATCTCTGAGCCGACGGCATTGGAGATGATCTGTTGCACGCTCGGGCCGCCACCGGGTCGGAGAAAGTCGGCTGCCAAGCTCATGTCCCCAAGCGTCGCGCTAAGACCGATCCGTCGCACACGCTGACGCGCGACGAGCTCGAGCCGATATAGCAGGGACTGGAGTTGCCGACCTCTTTCCTCGCCGATGAACGAATGGACCTCGTCGATCACGACTGCCGCCACCTGCGGGAAGAGCGTCTTGAGGATCGGCCCCCGAAGGACGAACAGTGCCTCCAGGGACTCTGGGGTGATCAGGAGTACGCCGCGCGGCTCCTGCAGGAGTGCCTGCTTTGGCCCTGCACTCACGTCACCGTGCCACCGAGTGACGTGTATGCCCATCTCGCCGCAGATGTCCTCGAGCCGGCCGAACTGGTCGTTGATCAGGCTTCGAAGGGGGCTGATGTACACGAGATCGATGCCCGAATTCGCCGCGCGCCCCGCTACTGCTGTCAGGAGCGGAAAGAAGGCCGCTTCAGTCTTTCCGGACGCCGTCGCGGCGGCGATTAGGAGGTCGCCTGAGCCATCGAGAATCGCCCTAGCAGCGCTCTCCTGGATATCTCGCAGTTCACTCCAACCGCGCCTCCAGATCCATCTCTGGATCTCGGGATGCAGGCGCGCAAACCCGGTGATTTTGTCGGAGGGGTCAGAGTCGGAAGGAGGAGAGCTCATCATCAGATCCGCTGCCCGCCGAGTCCTGATCATCGCCTAGCAGTCCGAGATCGGGGTCCCTTTCTTCCTGAATGACGATATTTGGGAGAACCGTCTGCCAGTCGAGGCCGGGGTTCTGCTCGAGGACGGCCAGCAGATTCACGAACTCCCGGATTACCGTTCGTGGTGTGCGAAAGAGAGCCTCGCCAAGGCGCGAGGAGCAGTGCGCCATGAATCCTTGGAGTGCCTGATCGGGTACCAGATACTTGGCCTCGTCGCCGCCGGCATAGACGTGACGCACCTTCGTTATGAGGACGTAGAAGTCCTCGGCGGTCAGGTTCGCAAGTCTAAGAACGGGGCCGGAGAAGTCCACCCGTCCGTCAGTAGCGAACGGGTTCTCGGCGAGGCGGGACTGAAGTGCCTCATAGCTGTACATGCCTCGTCGAGGATCGAGCAGAAACTCCGGCGTTCCGCCCATCAAAAAGCCCAGACCCGCCGCCGTACCCTGGAGGCAGTCGTTCAGCATTCGCAGGATCTGCTCGTAGTTATCGCCCCGCGACTTCGACTGGGACAACTTGTAGATATTGACCATCTCGTCCAAGCCGACGAGAAGGCCCGCATAGCCAGCGAGGCGGACGAAGCGGGCCATGAGCTTCATCTGGTCGTAGACCGCCGCGTCGTCGACTATCGTGCGCACGCCCAGCGCGTTGCGAGCGTCGGTCTTTGTGCTGAACTCGCCCCTTAGCCATCGGATGGCATTTGCCTTCAGGGTGTCGTCACCCTGGTCGTGGCCCCTCCAGTAGGCGCCAATCACCTGCGCGAAGTCGTAGCCGCCGACCTGTTCCGTCAGCGCGGCCAACCGCTCCTGAATCACTTCTTCGGGAGGGACCCCACGAGCCTTACCGTCTGCTACAGCAGAGCCGACGAAACGTTCTACAACGCTGGGCAGCGCGCCGCCATCCGGCTTGGCCCGGGTGGCCATGCCGTGCATCAGTTCAGAGTATAGCGACCGGGCCTGGCCACCGGTCGCCTGAAGCCGCCGGTCCGGCGCGAGATCCGCGTGTATGGTAACGAGCTTCTTTTCGAGCGCTATTGAACGCACGAGGTGAAGGAAGAAAGTCTTTCCACATCCGTAGTGTCCGATAACGAAGCGGAACGCGGAGCCTCCGTCGGCGATCCGCTCAACGTCTCGGAGAAGGGCGGTCACTTCCTGGGCGCGACCGACCTGAATGTGATGCTGTCCCGTGCGGGGCACCACGCCGGCCTGCAAGCACTGGATGACGGCATCGCGCTCCTTCGGACGAATGGTCGTCGTGCTCATGCCAGCAGCTCCTTCATAACGTTCGGATTCATGGAGAGCGGATCCTCGCCCTCGAATAGTGGCTCCCCGCAGACATCAAACGCCCGTTCGTTCACGACCTCGATGGCGCCATCGGTCATGAGGCCCAGGCCGGTCGCTTGCGTTTCGACGTCGGTCCGGCTCCAAGTCTGTCGCCCTGCGAGCACACGAAGAAGGGCAGAGTGGGCAGCGTCAAGACCAGCGATTGTCGCCCCTCCGGATCCGACGGCCGCTAAGACGGTACCCTCCTGCTCGTCTTCAACGAAGATGTTCTGGAGCATCGCGGCGACCACCGCGCTTTCCCGCATCTTCGCTTGTATTCGCGCAGGGTCAAGTGCGAACCCTTGTGAATCAGGCGCGGGGGGGAGTGAAGCAAGCCCCGCCGCGCTGCCCTTCTGAGCCGTCAACGGCTTAGGAGCCAGGTCGTCGGCCACGCCTAGCGAGTGGATGTCCGCATAGAGGCTTGCCTCCTCAATTCCGAGCAGGGCATACAGCTTGCGGAGCACGTCGATCTCCTTGCGGTCGAGCCGTCCATCAGCCGCCGCAATGCCGATGAGAAAGTCACCGATGGCCCGCCTCTTATCGGCGGCGATATGGTCAATGCGTTTCTTGACCTCGCCCAGCGTTCCTCCGTTCGCGATCAGCCAACGGAGATGCGCGTGAAGGCGTATCTTCTCCGCGGCGTCCATCTGGAGTGCGGACTCAAGATGGCCGATCAGTCGCTCCTCCTCGGGTCCACTCACGGAACCGTCGGCCTGAGCGACGAGAACTGCCATGTGAAGCAACGCTGCCGCACCTCGAAACTGCTCAGTAGGGCTGCTTCCGGCGTTGGCTGGTAGCGGGAACACCACGAGCTTCTCTTTGATCTTCGGAACCCGCCCCGAGAAGCGGACATCGGGCTCCATCCCATAGCTCGACTTCTGAAGAAACTGACCCAGGATCACGGCTTCGGCCTTGGCGAGCTTGCCGTCGGCCTGTGCGGCAGGCCAGAGCGAAAGAACGTCCGCGCATTCGAGTACCGCGAAGTCGTGCTCTGTCGTGCTACGCCGAATCAGCTCTGATAGACGTTCGACCTCTCCTCCCGTAGTCGTTGTCGATAGTCCCTTAGGGAGCAAGGCCTCGGCCGCGATCGAACCCCGAGCCTTCGAGTCCTTGCCCAACAAGCGACTGTAGGGCTCCAAGTCCAACACACATGAGTCAACGATCTCTCGAATCTTCTGAATCGGCGCGGAGAGAACAGTGACGTCTGGCAGATCCCGCACGGGTATGGTCACGACGCCGCCGAACGAGGCACTCGCCGGCCGATAGCTGAGGGTGAGCTTGGTGCGGTTCGGTGCGACAGTGAGGCCGGTTCCGAAACGCTCCCTGTATCGAACCTCGAACAGGCGCTCCAATTCCTCCGCGCACCGGGTTGCCGCCGTGGGAAAGCGGACCTCTGGATGAAACCGCGCCCACGCGAGGGCCCACTCGGGAGGAATCGGCCGGCCGCCTGCGGCAAATTCGGCAAGCCCAAGCCTCAGGCCGGCGGGCCAGGAGCCCTTTTCGTAGCCGTCCGGCGGTTTGAACAGTGCGAACGGTCGGCCCGCCCTCACCTTCGCGACATCAAGGAAATCGCTCGCATAGCCGTTGAATGATCGCGAACCGGGGCCATAGAGCTTGAGAAGCTCCTCAATTTCTCTCAAGATCGCGGCCCATTCTTGCTGGGCTAGGTCCTGCCGGCCAGCGTCATGAAGCACACGGCGCTCGAGGCCATAGAGAAAGAGGAACACGTACCCCACGCCGACGGTTGGGTCTCGACGCCCGCCAGCCAACCAGCGGAGGTACGCGCCACGACATTCAGGCCCGATCTCGGAATAGCGGGGCCAGTAGGGCATCGAGATCCCGGCCGAGTCCACGCGTTCGAGTTGGACGCGCAGAGTAGGGTTGATCAGCGCGGGTTCAACCCCTGAGATTCGACTTACGGACGCAAGGTGCTTTCCCACGTACAAGCAGCCGCCCGACAACGTCAGCCCAGCCACCGTTGCCCCTTCGCCCGGACCATACCAACGAGCGTCATCGGGTCGGTCGTCGACCGCATCATGGCTGCTGCGGATCGTGACGGTGATGCCTCGTCCGGCCGACTGTCGCATGGGCTTCGGCGGCTTTTCTTGGGAGCCAGCGAGTCCGCGGACGAACGCAACGAGCAAGCCCCCGACCATCAGAACGCTGGCCCCGAAGCAGAGCAAACCGATCAGGATTTCCATGGGGTTCTCCCAGCAAGACCAGCTTGGACCGACGGGAAGCCATCCTCGATCAAGTTCACCATCCTCCTCGCGCCTACCGTCAATTATGGATCGTTCCGATCCGTTTTGCAGTCGGAGTCAGAACAGTGTGACGCCACGATGTGCACGATGGCGCGACTTGGGTTGTCCAGAGCATGCGCAGCAATCGCGGGGATGCCAAGAGCGGGCGCGGGATTGCTTCGTCGCAACGCCGACCGCCCGGCTTCTCGCAATGACGGCGGCGCGTTTCCCGCACCATCACGGACCGAACCCGCTATGGCTCGCAGGCCGGCGGCGGGACGCGCCATCAACCTCCAACGGAGCGTTTAGACTGCGCGCCTACAAATGCCTACTCCCGCTGCTATTCCGCTTCCTGTGAAGTGGGCCAAGGTTCTTGATCAGACTCGTTGTATTGGGTGCCATGCGTGCTCGACGGCCTGCAAGAGCGAGAACGATGTTCCGATTTCGGTTCATCGGACCTACGTGAAGAACGTCGATATCGGGGTATTCCCGACGGCTCGGCGGGCTTTTCAGGTCACTCGCTGCAATCAGTGTGAGAACCCGCCTTGTGCGACGGCTTGCCCGACCTCCGCGATGTTCCAGAGGAAGGATGGGATCGTCGACTTCGACAAGGACTGGTGCATCGGGTGCAAGGCCTGCATCGCGGCTTGTCCTTACGATGCGATCTTCATCAATCCTGAGGATCACACCGCCGAGAAGTGCAACTTCTGTGCGCATCGGCTTGAGGTTGGGTTGGAGCCCGCGTGTGTCGTGGTGTGCCCGACGCAGGCGATTCTGGTGGGGGATTTGAACGACCCGGGATCGAAGGTGGCGGGGATCGTGAATCGGGAAGTGGTGGCGGTGCGGCGGCCGGAGAAGGACACTCGGCCGAAGCTCTTCTATAAAGGGGCGCATGCGGCGACGCTGGATCCGCTGGCTGCGAAACGGCCTGGCGGCGGGATTTTCATGTGGTCGGAGCAGGCGGGGCGGTTGGCGGACAAGACGGTGGCTTCGGGGTCGCCCGAGCGCGCGACTTCTTCGGCGGCTGCGGTGCTTTCTTACGACATTCCGCACAATCGGCCCTGGGACTGGCGGGTTTCGGCGTACACGTGGACCAAGGGGATCGCGGCTGGGGTGTACCTCGTCGCGGCGCTTTGGTTATCCGAGGACACTGCCCTTTGGGATGTGGTGGTGCCGGTGATCTGCGGGTTCTTTCTGGCCGCCACCGGGGCGCTTCTGGTTTGGGATTTGAAGCAGCCCACTCGGTTCTATTACATGTTCCTGCGGCCGCAGTGGAAGAGTTGGCTGGTGCGGGGGGCGGTGATCATCTCGGCTTACGGGGCGCTGCTGGCGGGGCACTTCGTGGCTGGGGTGATGGGGGAGTCGGAGTGGACTCTGTTGCTTCGGTACGCTGGCGTGCCTCTGGCTGGGTTGACGGCGGTGTACACCGCGTACCTCTTCGCTCAGGCCAAGGCTCGGGATCTTTGGCAGAACCCCCTTTTGCCTGGGCACTTCGTGGTGCAGGCGCTGGTGGCGGGGGCTTCGCTTCTGGCGATTCTTGAGTCGAGTAATCCTGACCTGGCTTCGATTGTCGGCGTGGCTTCGCTGGTGCATCTGCTGCTCGTGGTTGGCGACGTGACGCTCACTCATGGCACGGCGCATGCGCGGGCGGCGGCTCGCGAGATCACTCATGGTGAGTTCCGTGGGTTCTTTCTTCTGGGGCTGGGGCTTTCGGCTCTTGGCCTCGCCACACCCTGGATCGGCCCGCTCGGGGCCGTGTCCGCTCTCTTCGGCCTGCTTGCCTGGGAACACGCGCATGTTCAGGCCGGCCAATCGGTGCCCCTCGCATGACCGCCAATCGACTTCCCATTTCCGGCAATCAGAAGTCCGTCGATGCTTTCAAGCGCGACACCGGCAAGCGCGACGAGACGTTCTACCAGGGGCCTTCCGGCGGCGAGCTGGCTTCGTTTCCGCCCAAGGAGAGGTGGGACGACTGGGTCGAGCTGGACTCGAAGTCTTGGCCCAAGCGAAAGGAGCTGCGGCAGGTTCTGGTTCCTACCACCTGCTTCAACTGCGAGTCGGCTTGCGGGTTGCTCGCTTACATCGACAAGGAAACGCTCGAGGTTCGGAAGTTCGAGGGGAACCCCGAGCATCCCGGGTCGCGCGGGCGGAACTGCGCCAAGGGGCCGGCCACCATCAACCAGGTTCACGATGTCGATCGGATCCTGTATCCCTTGAAGAGGGTGGGGAAGCGGGGCTCGGGGCGGTTCGAGCGCGTGTCGTGGGACGAGGCGATGAACGACATCGCGGGGCGGATTCGCAAGGCCCTGGTCGAGAAGCGGCCGAACGACATCATGTACCACGTGGGCCGGCCCGGCGAGGATGGCTACACCGAGCGCGTGCTCGCGGCATGGGGTGTGGACGGGCACAACTCGCACACCAACATCTGCTCTTCGGCGGCGCGGGCGGGGTATCAGTTCTGGATGGGGTTCGACCGGCCCAGTCCCGATCATGCGAACGCCGAGGTGATTCTGCTCATCAGCGCTCATCTCGAGTCGGGGCACTACTTCAATCCGCACGCGCAGCGGATCATGGATGGGAAGCAGAAGGGCGCGAAGCTGATCGTGATGGACGTGCGGTTGTCCAACACCGCGACTCATGCCGATCATTGGATCGCGCCGTATCCGGGGTCGGAGGCGGCGATCCTGCTCGCCATCGCGAGCTACATCCTGCAGAACAAGCGCCACAACCGCGAGTTCATGCGGAAGTTCTGGAACTGGGAGCAGTACCTCGCGGCCGAGAGGCCCGAGTTGCCGCGGACGTTTGAGAGCTTTGAGACCGCGATTGGCGAGGCGTATGCGTCTTACACGTTCGAGTTCGCGGCTTCCGAGTCGGGTGTCGAGGCTTCGAAGCTCCGCGAGATCGCGGAGATCGTTTCGAAGGCGGGGACGAAGCTGGCCGCGCACAACTGGCGGTCGGCGGCGGCGGGGGCGGAGGGTGGCTGGCAGGTCGCGCGGTCCCTCTTCTTCCTCAACTGCCTGCTCGGTGCTGTGGCCTGCGAGGGCGGGACGTATCCCAACACCTGGAACAAGTTCGTGCCGAAGCCGATCTACCTTCCGCCGCATCCGAAGACGTGGAACGAGCTGACCTGGCCGAAGGAGTTCCCGCTCGCGATGTACGAGATGTCGATCCTGCTTCCGCACTTCCTCCGTGAGGGGCGCGGAAAGCTGGATGTGTACTTCTCGCGCGTCTACAACGCGGTGTGGACGAATCCGGATGGTTTCTCGTGGATCGATCAGTTCACTCGTGACGATTCGCCCATCGGGCTTCACGTCGCGCTCACGCCGGTCTGGAGCGAGACCGCGTACTTCGCAGACTACATCCTGCCCATGGGTGTGGGCAGCGAGAGGCATGACCTGCATTCGTACGAGACCCAGGATGCGCAGTGGATCGGCTTCCGGCAGCCTGTGCTCAAGGAAGCGAAGCGGCGGATGGGGAAGGGTGCTCCGGCCGGGAGCGATACGCGCGCGGTGAATCCCGGCGAGGTCTGGGAAGAGAACGAGATGTGGATCGATCTCTCGTGGCGGATCGATCCGGATGGGTCGATGGGGATTCGGAAGTTCTTCGAGTCGAAGAAGGCTCCTGGGACGAAGCTTCCGATCGACGAGTACTACGATCACATCTTCGAGAACTCGACCCCGGGTCTGCCCGCGAAGGCCGCGGCCGAGAACTTGTCGGCCGGCGACTTCATGCGGCGGTACGGGGCTTACGAGATCAAGAGCGGGATCGGGCAGTTGTTCGCGGAGGAGGTGCCCGCGGGTGAGCTGGTCGATGTGGCGAAGGATTCGTTCGGTCGCGTCTACGCTGCTTCGCCGAAGCCAGATTCGTTCAACGTCGCGCCGCAGCCCGTGCCCGATTCGGATTCGGCGGGACGTCGGCCGGTGGGGATCGAGGTCGATGGCCGCGTGCTGCGTGGTTTCCCGACGCCCTCAGGCAAGCTCGAGTTCTACTCGCCGACGCTCAAGGCCTGGGGGTATCCCGAGGCCGCGATTCCCACGTACATCAAGAGCCACGTGCATCCGGAGAATCTGCGCGAGGGCGAGCTGCCTCTTATTCCGACCTTCCGGCTGCCCATCCAGATCCACACCCGCAGTGGTAACTCGAAGTGGCTGGCGGAGATCGCGCATTCGAATCCCCTGTGGATCCACACCTCGCACGCGGCTCGGCTTGGCGTGTCGACCGGCGACCTCGTGCGCGTCTCCACCCGCATCGGCTACTTCGTGGTGAAGGCGTGGGTGACCGAGGGCATCAAGCCCGGTGTGGTCGCGTGCT
>JAIBCN010000004.1 GCA_019694155.1 Vicinamibacteria bacterium
AGCACTGGTTTCGCGATCTTGAGGACGCGCAGGAAAAGATCGACGAGTGGCGGCGGCTGTACAACGAAGGGCGCCGCCATCGGACGCTCAAGATGCCGCCGTCCTGGTACGCGGCCAAACTCCGGGCTGTGGAAGTTGCCGGGTCTGATGGAAAACCGGGAACGGACCCGGTTTCCCACAGCCCCTTGGACGCCGGAAACGAACCCGGCACCCACAGCTCCCACAACCCATTATTCTTGGAACTCAAAACCGAGGACTGACATTAAGAACGTGCCTCAAACGGGGGGCCGCTCAGGCGGCATCGCAGGGACGGGGAGCCTCCGTGCAAATCGAGACATTGCGACCAGTTGGGAGTTTCGCGAGGGATTCGAGAAGGGCGATTCGATCGAGGGCAGTCGATGTACAGTGTGGGAGCATTTCCCTCGGAACGCGAGAAAGCGACCGACTAGGTCCGTCACATAGATCAGAACTGTTGCTTAACCCACATTGGAGCGAGAACACATGCCCTCGGCCCCTCAATCGCTCGTAGATGCCGTGAAGGAAGACATCGCCTGGATCAGTCCTCGCGAGAAGGTAACCGCTGGCAACCTCACGGATGCGACTCAGCTTGAAGCTGGCGCGGGCCTATACATCTACCAGCGCAAGGCGCTTGCAGGTCGATTTCGTAAGATCGCCAAAGAGCACTCGGCAGCTCCTGGTCCTATTGGCGTTGGGGAGTGCGGGAAGCTGATTACCGTGAAGGCCGCCATCGTCTTGGTAGCAAAGGCTGCGGGGTTTACCTACCCGTGAAGAATCAGACTTGGACTCTTGCAGTTGCTCTCGCTCTGGCACTTTGTGCTGAGCCCGCGAAGGCCGGATGCTGGAAGAACTTGACGATCCGCCAGAATCTCGATTCCAAGAAGGACGTGGCTAAGCCCGGCTTCTTTGAGATCAAGGCACCAAAGGGAGAGAGGGCTATCTACGGAATCGGCCTGGGGGTCTCTTTCGACTTGGGAACGAACTGCGAAGGCGGAGAAGACAATAGCTTCACGACGATCAGCCCGGCGTTCGAAGTTCTCCTCAACACCAGTGTGAAGGAAGAAACTCGATCCTACAAAGCAGGGTTCGAGTTCGAATCGATCTTGGGACATGCGGCGGTCGCGAAAGCGCGGGAGAGCCGGACGACAGCGGGTTCGTTGGTTCTGCTTGGTCGTGCAAACTTCAAGGAGGATCGAGTCAAGAACACCAAGTCCCTGCAGCTCGCCGCTTACTTGACCCATTTCTCGATCGGAAAGGGTCTCAAGGGCCGGCCAAACTACGAACTAGGGACTGATGGGTTCCGATGGCTCTACAGTCCACAGATTGGGTTTGAGGTCGACCACGTTTACGCGGCGGAGAAACCCGGTGATGAAGGCGAGGTCATCCGTGCAGTGGCGCAGATTGACCTCTGGATGTACCCGGCAGCCGCGAAACTCGAGCAGCGCCTAGTCATCAACGGTACCTACGCGTTTCGACAAGACGTCGAGGATTCGACTGCGGCGACAGACGATTCGCATTCGACATTCACCGGCGGAATCACCTACAGTTTTATTAAGACCGACAACCGAGAGGCTGGCATTGGCGTGACCCACATTCGCGGCGAGGATCCGAGCAAGAGTTTCGCCAGACAGAATCTCTGGCAGATCGGGCTGAAGATTCAGTTCAAGTAAAACGGGTTCGGGCGTGGGATCAGGCCGGCGTTACGTCACTCGAGACGTTCGACGTCCCGATCGCCTCGTCGCAATGACGGCGCCAGTCCCTCCCGGGCGCCGGCCTTCTAGGCGATTGCGAGCGGCAGACCGTCGAGGGTGTGAAGAGACGGCGCGTATTCGATGTGCAGGACGCGGCGGCGCGCTTCGTTCACCGCTTTTGACGACGCATGAACGATGAGCGGCCGCATCCGGACCATGCCCCCGATATCGGAGAGGCACTCGGTGAAGGGCCCTGACGCCACGAGATCCCGGACCGCCTCTTCCGAGAGGGCGCCGTGAAGATGGCTGCCTGGTACGACGCGCAGCGGTCCGTTTTCTCGGGTCGATGGGTCGAGGTGAAGGCGTAGCGCGACAATGCGCTCCAACTCGGGAGCTGGTGCTTGTGCGTAGATGATGCCGGCCTTCGTCGACCATGATCCCCAACGAGGGTCGTTGCTGCGCACTCTGAGGGGAAGGGCCGTGTCCCGGTGCCACGTCACGAGCCAGTTGGAGGACACGGACTTGTCGAACAGGGTGGCCCGGTACGGGATGGCGTCAGGGCCAACCCATTCGCGGGCGAGATCGAGGAGACGTGGGTCCCCGGCGATGGTTTTCACCGCGGGATGTCGCATCAGATGACGTGCGCCGGCCCGCGAGCGGACTGTGCCTGCGAGGGAGGCCACGAGTCGTTCGCACTCGAGGGGCGAGATCACCGAGTCGTGGATCGAGAAGCCGACAATAGACATCCTCGCGAGCTTACCGACCTCCTTGGGGCGCCGGGTCGCGCCTATCGACGTCGGTAGTGGTTGCGCTCGCTACCGTCGAAGTCGCCGGACTTCATGCAGCAGTTCTTGAAACCGGCGGTTGGAGCCGCACGGGCAGAGGTCGTTGCGGCCGAGCTTCTCGAGGAGTTCCTTGTCACCGTGGACCACGCGGTCGCCGCGGCGGACATGGGTTTCGGAAGGGTAACCCCTTCCTCCGCTTGCTACTCGTTTCGAAAGCAGGAGAGATCGTCGACGCTGTTGATGGAACGCATGATGTACCTCCTAGGAAGTGAGCCTCTGGCTCAGCGGGCCGTGGATTCTGTCAGACGAACGCGAGGCATCAAAACGGACCTGATCCGACGTGACCTCGCCATAACCTCCAACTCTCCCAAGAAAGCTCCACGGGGGAGATTCGTTTTATGACAATTGATGCGCGGCAGTCATGGCTTCGAGGGCAGAATGCCTCCTAAGGTGAAGGAAATCGTGTGGAGGCCGGTGACAATATCCGGTGGGGCGGGGGATGATGCGAAGAGATATCAGGTCCGAGCGGTAGAGCGAGCCATCAAGGAAGCAAAGTCATGAAAGAAAGCGCCAAATACGCCAAAATCGTCGAGTGGTCTGAGGAAGACCAGTGCTTCGTCGGAAGTTCGCCCGGCCTTGTCTACGGTGGATGCCATGGTCAGGACGAGCGAGCCGTGTTTGATGAGCTCTGCCAGGTTGTCGAGGAGGCGATCCTTCTTCTTCAACAGGACGGCAAGGACCTTCCCCCGCCCACATCTGGCCGGGACTACGCCAACAAGATGCAGAGCGTCGCGTAAACCGATGACCACAAGACGCCAGTTTCTGAACACCGCCGCTGTCGCAAGCGGAGGCGCTCTTATCGCGCAGAGCGCGCTACCGGATCTCGCCTGGGGCGCCACGCCTTCGCCGATGAACATCCTCATCCTTGGGGGGACCGGCTACATCGGCCCGCATCTCGTGCGGCTGGCCGTGAGTCGAGGGCACAAGGTCACGACCTTCACCCGAGGTCGTCGCAAGCCTGAGCTGCCTCCCGAAGTGATCCAGCTCCTCGGCGACCGCAGCGGGCAACTGCAAGCACTCGAGGGCAAGACGTGGGACGCGGTGATCGACGACTCGGCCACCAATCCTGAATGGGTTCGGCTTTCGACCGAGCTGCTCAAGGGAAAGGCGCCGCAGTACCTCTTCACCTCGTCGACCGGCGTGTACTACCCGTACCTCAAGCGTGGTCTGGACGAGACCACGATGCCGCATACCACTCTGGTGGATCCGAAGGACGGGTCCGAGAGTTTCGGTGTGCAAAAGGCGCAGTGCGAAGAGATCGTGCGCGCGGCGTTCGGCAAAGGAGGCATCGTGGTGCGTCCCAGCTACATTGTCGGCCCGGGCGATACGAGCGACCGTTTTCCCTACTGGCCGCAGCGGCTCGCGAAGGGCGGCGAGACCCTGGCGCCGGGGAAGAAGTCCGATTCGGTGCAGATGGTCGACGTTCGTGACCTGGTCGCGTTCTATCTGAAGTTGCTCGAAGAGAAACGCGGCGGGACCTACAACGCCGCGGGACCTCGCGAAGCTCTCACCATGGAGGGCTTTCTGGATCAGGCCATCAAGGCGGTCAGCTCCGCGTCAAAGCTGGTCTGGATCGATGACTACGAGTTCCTCAAGGCGCATCAGATTCCGGAGTCGGTGCCCTTCATCATGCTCGAAGGAAACGACCTCGGGCATACCTCGATCAAGAACCGCAAGGCGATCGCCGCCGGACTCGCGTTCCGCCCGCTGGCGGAGACGGTCAAGGACACGCTTTCGTGGTGGGCAACGGTGCCCGAGGAACGCCGCGCCAAGCCGCGCTTCATCATCACGCCGGAAATCGAAGCAAAGGCCCTGGCCGACTGGAAAGCGAGAGGTTAGGTAAGAGCGGGACCGCGCGCCATGACGGGCGGTCCTGGCCGAACGCGTCGTCGTATCGTCTGCTGCATGGGTTCATCACGCCGATGTGCGCTTGCCCTTCTGCTGGCTACGGTATCCCCGGCGTGGGCCGAGGACGCGGGGAGCCAGAGGACGGTTGTCGCGGCCTTGCGGGCCCCGGCTTCGGCTGAGTCGGTGGCAGCTATTCGGGCGGGGCTCAAGAGTCCGGACGCGCCCGTTCGGGCTGCTGCTGGGCGGGTCGCGAGCGTTTCCGATCCGTCGGGCTTCGTTGGTGAATTGTCGGCCGCTCTTGCGGCCGAAGGTAATGGCGAGGCCGCTCGGGAGGAGGCTTGGGCCCTCGCGATCGGAGATCCTGTCGGGTTCCTTGGGCCGATCATCAAGGCGGCCGAGCGTGAGGGCATCCGCGACGAGGTTCTCGAGGCGCTTGGGGCGGCCAAGGGGGCGAGGATGCCGGAGATCTGGGCGGCGCTTCCGAAGAGTCTGGTGGCCGAGGGTGCGCCCGCGCTCGTCCGCGGTGCGCGACGGACGGGGAACCTGGCTCTCATTGCTCCCTTGATTCTTCGGGATCAGTTGGTCGAGGGCTGGAGGGAGGTGCTCTCGGGTGCATCGCTCGAACCCGTTGCGTCGGGCTTGCTGGTTGCAGCACTCGGGTCTCCGTCGAGCCGGATTCGGACCGAGGCGTATGTCGCTCTGTTGGGTGATGGCGCGGTGCAGAACGTCGGTGTTGAACCGAAGCCTGCCGCGGACCGGCAGGAGCGGATCGCTCGACGGCTGTTCGACGCGGCACGGGGAGTGTCGAGTGAGATTCAACTCGATCGCGAGATCTCGCAGTCGACGGACGAGGACTCGGGGTTGGCCGCGCAGCTTCGGGTTCGCCTGCCGAAGGGCTCCCAGGTCACGGCCCGCGTTCACGCCGGACTCACGCAAAGTGAGACGTCGGCCCTTCTCCGATGGATCGAAGGATGGAGCGGCGGCTACGTCGAGAAGAGCGAGACGGTGTTGCTGACGGTCGAATCCGTGAACCCGGCGCGAAAGTCCTGGGGAAGGACCACCACGACGATCGGAACCATCAAGGGGCTGCCCACGGGTTTCGCGGACGCGGTCCTGCGGGAGTGGGGATGCGGGTCGGAGGATCGGTCGATCGTGGCGAGTGCGGTATTCGAGGATGATGGACGGCCTTCTCAGGTGAAGATGGCGAGGAAGGCCGGCGAGAAGGGCTGTGGCGCTGCGGCTCAGGTTCTGTTCGGAGCGGCCCTGGGAAGTCTGCCGAAGGGGCGCGCGGCACTCGTGCTTCCCGCATACCGGCAGTGGCTGGAGTGCTTCGCGGCCACGCAGGCCGACGAGTGGGAGCCGGGCCCGCTTCCGGAAATGCGATCCGCCGCGTTCGCCGGCGACCTTGTTGAGCCGCGGAAGACGAAGAATGTACCGCCGGGTTACGCCGGCGGGCACCAGGGTGTTCAGCTGTGGGGCGAGTTTGGCATTCGGGCGGTTCTCGGGAGGGCAGGGTGTGTCTTGGCGATCGAAGGCTTTCGGGTCTCTCAAGGGGCTCAGGATCTGGACTTCATCGATGCCGTTTCGCGGTGGGCGTATACGCCCATGATGTTCCGCGGCGCGCCGACGGCGGTTCGGTTTGGCGTCAAGGCGTCGTTTGTCTTGAACTGAGCCGCGGCCAAATAGTTGAGGCGGTTCGTTGCCGACTTCTTCGATCGGCGGGAAGGCTCCGGAGGCCTGCGTCCGAGTGGACGCGAAACCTCCACGACTGTGCCAGACTCGCCCAATGAAGTCCGGGATGCGGGTCGGCATGGTTGCCCTTCTGCTGGCCGCCGGCCCCGGACTTCCGGCCAGCACGGAGACCCAGCGCATGGTGTCGACATCCCCGCTTTGTTGGCGATCGCTTGGCCCGGAAACCGGGGACCAGGATCTTGGGTTGGGGATGACGGAGCCTTCTCTGGCGTCAATCGGGCCGGAGGACGTTTGGCTGAGCTGGGAGGAAAACAGCCCTCGGGTCCTCCGCTGGAGCAGGGGTCGCTGGTCGACCGTGTCGCTGCCCAGGCGCCCCGGAGTCGAGGAGATGATGTACCCCACGGTCGCCGCCTCCTCCACGGGAGGCCTGGTTCTTGCGCTCCACGCGAGCGGAAAGGACGGGACATCTGCGATCCACGTGGCGCGCGCCAAGGGGGAAGGTTGGGAATGGCTTGGGTCGCCTCTGCTCTCGTCACAGCAGCCCTTTACCCATGCGAACGACGTGAGTGTCGCGTTCACGGAGGGGGCGGACCCGTTGGTTGCGTGGTCGGAGGAACGGAACGTCAGCCTGGCCGGCCTGTTCGTCGCGCGATGGGATGGCGCGTCGTGGAAGCGCCTCGGTGTTCTCCATCCGCTGGGCCGCGACTACTACCTCTCGCCAACCGTAACCGTGGACGCGAGCCGTACCGTCTGGCTCGGCTGGAAAGAAGCCGGTCCCGACGGATTGAGAGTCGCGCGCTGGAGCGGTACCGCGTGGATCGATGTGGGCCGAGACTCGTTGAGAGCGCTGGTCGGCCAGCAGGGGGAGGTGTTTCACCCGTCGTTCGTCGTGGACGGTAAGGGCCAGCCGTGGGCTCTTTGGATCGATGCCAAGGAGCGACGGAAGTCATCCGTCAGGCTCGGTCGCTGGGATGGGAACAGGTGGAACGCGGTACCTGCGCCCCACCCTCCGGGAGGCACGAACGAGTCTGCTGCTTCTGCAGCCATCATGATTCGGGACGGTGTGCCGGTGGTTGCCTGGTCACAGCTGGATGACACCGAGAACAATCGGCTCTTCGTGGCCGAGTGGGGAGGGAGCGATGAGTGGAGGATGCGCATCGCCGGCCTTCACCTTGCCGAGGGGGTTTCGGATGTTGGGGACGTCCGACTCACGGCGGGCGACGGCAACTCGTTCTTTGTGTCGTGGGATGAGGCGGGGAAAGACAAGCGCCGAACCCGTCTCGTTCAGGCCTATGCATGCGCTCCGGGAGAATCGCCGGCCGCACCGCCGCGATCCGCGGTAGAACGCGACGGCTGGCCGACGACGGTGGATCAGGCGGCTCGACAGATCGTGGACGAGATGAGCCCCGAGGACAAGGTTCGCGTCCGGGGCACCGCGAAAGAGCAGCTCATCCAGTTCCACCATGGATGGGGTACGGGAATACGGAACTCCCTCGGGTTATGGCGTGGGAATGAGAAGTTGCTTGAGTCCTGTGGCAAGGGAAAGAGGGCTCATCCCGACGAGTGCTCCATGACCATCATCGAAGCGGTGTGGACGTTGCTGCAGGCTCAGCCTCAGTAAGGCGTGCCGCGACCCTGTTTTGAACAGCCCGGGATGCCGGGGTAGCGGCGCAAGCTCGTCGCAATGATGGCGAGGATGGGTCTCGGCGGCGACTGAACAGGTATCGGGCCCGAGATCAGGCCGCCCGCGGAGTAGGATCGCCGAGGCCGCTGCGCCACCGTGGCGGGGAGGGATGGATCCATGAAGCGAACTGAGGATTCGTTGTGGACTCGGGGCCTGCGGGAACTTGCGGAGACGGCCGTGTTCTCGCTGTTCCTGCTTCTCGCTGGGTCGAACCCGGCGCGCGCGATGCTTGTGCGCCCGCAGCTCCATGCGCTCTTCGTGACCGGAGAGACGGTCATAGTGCGTGTGGGCGACCGGCTCATCGAGTTCGATCGGGAGGGTCGGTTCGTTCGCTATCGACCCGTCGCGGATCCGAAAGGGATCGAGAGCGCTCAAGCAGTTGGCGGCGACGCGAACCTGCTCTGGTTCGTCTCGAGGAGCCTGAAGAAGTCCTTCGAGGTGGAGGCTACGCGGCTTTTCTCTCTCGATGGGACCGGAGCGGTGGCGCGCGAGGTGTGGCTTGAGGGCGATCGATCCGTGCGGGTGGCCGGCGACGGTTCGATATTCGTAGGACGGGTGGCAGGGAAAGAGCTGGTCATCGAGCGATTCGACCCTGCGGCGGCGACGCTCAGTTCCTGGCGAAGTGTGATGCTGGATCGAACGTGGCGCGACCTGGACATGTCGGCCGCGCCTGCTTTCGATTGGGTCGTGTTGCCGGGGGGAGACCTGGCCGTGCTCTCGACTCGGGGCGACAGTGGTCGGGTGACTCGCCTGGGGCCGGAGGGGAAGGCGTTGTGGGCGACGGAATTGCATCCGGAGCCTTTGACTTCTGTCGCGTACCTGAAGGGAATCACTGCGGACGCGGCGGGGAACGTTTACGTGACTCACTCTTCGTGGGAGGGAAGCTCCTCCACGGAGAACGCCGGGAGCGTGATCAAGCTGGATGGAGGAGGGCGCGAGGTTCTCAGGATCAAGAAGGACATCGGCTACCTGCTGGAAATCGGCATCTCCGGAGACGGTTCGGTCTACGTGACTCAACTGGGGGATGCGGTTCTTCGGTTCTCTGCGGACGGGCGGCAGGCGGGGAGCTTTGTGGCGGTGCCTCCGAGGTTCGGCGAGACGTGGGAGGAACGCGTGACGCTGCAGCGGAAGGCGGTTGCGGCCACGGCGACGTCGGACCTCGATGATCTGTTGAATGCCGTGGTCTATGGCCGGTGGGACAAGCGGGCCGAGGCCGTGAAATGGCTGGCCGCGCGAGGGGCTGTCGCGGTGCCGGCGGTGGCCAGGGCACGGGTCAGGTATCGGACCTCCTGGGAACTCAAGCAGGCGGCCGACGACGTGTGGAGCGCTCATCCGGCTGAGGCCGCCGCGGTGTTCATGAAGGGCGACGAGGCGACGCGCCGGGCGATGGCCTCCGGCCTGGCGTGGGCGGTGAAGACACCGGTAGCCGGACTCATCGAAACCCTCTCGGGGATGGTGAAGGAGGGCGACGAAGACGCTCGTCACGCGCTCGACCACCTGGGCCTGACCGGAGAGGTCGCACAGTTCTATATCTCGGAGTATCGAAAGGGGCTCCGTGCCGACGGCAACTTCGATGCGCAGTGGAGCCTGACCCGCGGCCTCGCCGCGAGCGCTCCGGCCCTGGCCCGCATCGCTTTCGACTCCAGCGATCCCGATCGGGTGCCTTTCCAGAAGCTGCTGGTCGAGGCTGCGTCGGAGTACCGCATCCAGGCGCGCCGCACGGAGGACAACGGCCAGGAGACGGCGCCGTCGGCGCTCGTGGCCATCGTGCAGGGCTGGTTGAGCCGCGGGCCTGTGCCCAAAGATGTCGCGGCCATCATGCTGACGGCCTTTGGGATTTCCGGCCACGAAGCGGCGGCGGTGGCGGCCGCGCAGCGTGAGCCGGCGTTTCTCGTGCCGGCGCTCAAGGCACTGTCTTCCGCGGCGAGGTTCAGTCCAAATGTCGTTGACGGGCAGGTGGAGGCCCTGACGCGCCTGCTGCGAGCGCTGCCCAAGGCCGACCTGGTGGTTGCCGAGGCATTCGCCAGCTTCGCGAAGTTGGCGACTCCCGGCGTTCGTCGCGCGTGTTACGGACTGCTGAGAGACCAAAGTGTGCCGTTAGAACATCGGACCAGCTTGTTGCTCACGATGCGCGGCGAGTCGATTCCCGCATCGGAGCTTGGCCCGCTGCTCGCCGACCGCCAATGGCAGGAGCCTCTGCGCGAGGAGTACTTCTATCTCAGCTTTCTGGACGAGGTCCTGGAGCGGAAGGATGGCGCGCAGCGCGAGGTGTCGAGGGATCGTCTTCTTGAGATCCTGTCTCACCCGAGCAGCAAGGCCGGCGAAGAGGCCGACACGGCTCGAGGCCAGTGCGTGCAGGCGCTTCTGGGAGTTCTCCGAGAGGAGGATGGTCCTCTCCTCGATCCTCTGGCCGCTCAAATCCCGCAACGGCCTGAGATCGAGTGGGTTGTTCTTCGACTGGCGGCGCGTGTGAAACCGACGCCGCTTCTGAGGCCCATCCTCGAGGCCGCGATGGCGAAACCCGACAGCGCTCTCGACGCCGCCCTCTCGTTGGGGCGCGCGGCCTATCCTCCCGCGCTCGACATCATCATGGAGCAGGGCATGAAGCGGCTCGGATCGTACTCATGGATCCAGATCGACGCCGGTTCCCTGCGGCCATATGGAGCGCTGGCCGAGCAGCGTCTGCTTTCAATCATGGACTACCCCAATGAGGGGACGCGCGGGATGGCTCGGATCCTGCTCGCGGACCTGGGGTCGCAGGAGGGCCTCAGGATCCTGAAGACAGAATTCGCCGCGGCCATCGAGAAGAAGGAGATGCCTTCGGAGAGCACACTCGCCGCTCTGTTACGCGCTGGGTTCGATGTTGTGCCGGGTCTCACCGACCTGGCCATTGCGGCTCCTGACGCGGTCTCGGAGGTGTCGGAGATCGCAGAGCCTTTGATCCCATTCCTGGAGAAGGCGATTGTTGCCGAGAAAGTGCCAGCGCGTTTAAAGGCGGAGGTTCTGCTGCTGCGTCAGGCCTGCGCCGAGACGGCCGACAGGCGGCTCGGGGAACTGCGGATGAAGCATCCAGACCCGAAGACGAGGGCGCTGATCAAGTGAGGGCTGCGTTCACCCTCACGGCGGCGGTCGCGATCGTTCTGGCCGGCGCCACCACAGGCCAGCCAACAGGCCTCCCCGCGGACGCCGCGGCGCGGAAGGCCACGTGCTCCGTCAATCGAGCGCTCTTCGACGTGATGTTCATGCAGCTCAGCACGGCGTCCTGGGGTGGGTTCGTATGCGCCGACGGGACGTTCGAGGTGAGCGCCTATGACCTCAAGAAGGTCGGCCGATTGCCGGCGGACCGGCTTGCGGAGCTTCGCCGCCTGGTGGCGACGCTCCCCGTCGAGAAGACTGAATACAACTTTGGTGAGTATTCCCCCGACGTTTTCGAGCTCTATGTGTGGACGAATCTAGGGGGCCGCCGCTCGTACAACGTCTTCCTGAGGGCCGAGAGGAGCCCGGCGGTCTCCGCGATCTTCGCGGCCGCCCAGATCCTCCGCGAAACGTTTGAGTCGAAGTGGGCTCAGCCGTTTGCGCCGCCCGCACCGCCGCAGACGCCGACGCCGAACTAGTCTGTGGCGTGCCTGGAAGAACGCCGGTGGCCCGTTTGGCAATCGGAGCCCGAGGTGTGGGGGAGCCGCCGGGCCGCGGGATCGCTTCTCCGGCCCCCTCGATGGCCTCGTCGCAATGACGGCGCGCCAGTACTACCTTGGTCGACGGTCCCTGCGCTCCAGCGCCCGTCAGGGTCCTGCTACGCGGCTTCGACCTCTACCACTTCACTAACAGAGGTGGGCTTCGGCACTTCTCGACCCTCGCTCTTCAGGTCGCTGATATGCAGCTCGATCGCTTCGCGGATCAGTTTCAAGGCCTCCGCCTTGGTCTCGCCCGCCGCGACGCAGCCGGGCAGATCGGGCACGTAGGCGCCGAACGATGTCGGGCCTTGTTCGACGACGACGAGGTATCGCATGGCTTCCAGGTTCATACTACTTCTTCAACCCGGCTTGCTTGAGAGCGCTGTTGAGTGTGCCGGGCGGAAGGTCGATGTTGGGCTTTCCTGAGACCGTTACCGTTCCGGGCTTGGATGGGTGATGGAACTGTCGGTGACTGCCCGTCATCCGGACTTGTGCCCATCCGTCCGACCGGAGCATGGCGATCACGACCTTCACCTTCACGGCGCGAGGGTACCGGTTCCTGATGCCGGATCAGGTCCGCGTGGCGACGGCGGGGCCCGTTGGTGGAAGCCGTCGCGCAGAGCGCGCTCCCGGATCTCGCCTGGGGCGCAACGCCTTCGCCGATGAACATCCTCAGTCTTGGCGGGACCGGTACATCGGCCCATGTCTGGTGCGGCTGGCCGTGAGTCGACGGCCCAACGGTTACGACCTTCACCCGGGGTCGTCGCAAGCCTGAGATGGCTCCCGAGTGATCCACCTCATCGGCGTCGATGGCGCGATCTATACTCGCGTTTGAGTCCGACGATTGCCCTCCACGATTCCCTTCGATACACGCGGCGTCTTCGTGGGCGGCCGCTGGACGGCGCCTTCGAGCGGCCAGACGCTGCCCCTATTCAATCCTTCTGACGGCACGACGCTGGCCGAGATCGCGCGCGGTGGCGCCGCCGATGTCGACGCCGCGGTGCAGGCCGCGCAGGAAGCCCTGGACGGCGACTGGGGGCGCCTCACCGCCGCCGAGCGCGGGAGGCTGATGCTGAAGGCGAGCGCGCTTGTGCTCGAAGAGGCGGACGAACTGGCGCGGCTGGAGGCGCTCGATGTCGGCAAGCCGGTGAAGCAGGCGCGAGCCGACGCGGTGGCGCTCGGTCGCTATCTGGAGTTTTACGGTGGCGCCGCCGACAAGGTGACGGGCGAGACCATCCCGTTCGCCAACGGCTACACCGCGTTCACCTGGCGGGAGCCCCACGGAGTGACCGCGCACATCGTGCCGTGGAACTACCCGATGCAGATCATCGGCCGCAGCGTCGGGGCGGCGCTCGCGATGGGCAACGCCTGCGTGCTCAAGCCGGCCGAGGAGGCGTGCCTGACCGCGCTCGCTTTCGCGCGCATCATCGAACGCGCCGGGCTGCCGGCTGGGGCACTCAATGTCGTGCCGGGCCTCGGCGAGGAGGCGGGGGCAGCGCTCGCGGGGCACCCGGGCGTGCGGCACGTCTCGTTCACCGGCTCGGTGGCGGTGGGCGCCTTGATTCAGACCGCGGCGGCGAAGAACGCGGTGCCGGTGACGCTCGAACTGGGCGGCAAGAGCCCGCAGGTTGTGTTCGCCGACGCCGACCTCGACACAGCACTGCCCTTCCTCGTGAACGCCGGCATCCAGAACGCCGGACAGACCTGCTCGGCGGCGAGCCGCATCCTCGTCGAGCGCCCGGTGTTCGACCAGGTCGTCGGGATGATGGCCGAGCGCTACCGCGCGCTACGCGTGGGCCCGGCACTCGACGACCTCGACGTCGGGCCCGTGATCTCGGCGCGCCAGCGGGACATCGTGACCGGCTACCTGGAACTCGTGAAAACCAGCGGGCTGCGCGTCGCGGCCCAGGCGTCGTTGCCCGCGGCGCTCCCCGCCGGGGGCTTCTACGTGGCGCCCACGCTCGTGGCCAACGTGAACTCTTCCCACCGCGTCGCTCAGGAAGAGATCTTCGGCCCGGTGCAGGCGGTGATCCCCTTCGAGGGCGAGGCCGAGGCCCTCGAAATCGCCAACGGCACGCCCTTTGGCCTCGTGGCCGGGGTATGGACGCGCGACGGCAGCCGGGCGCTGCGCATGGCGCGCCGGCTACAGGCTGGTCAGGTGTTCGTCAACAACTACGGCGCCGGCGGCGGCATCGAGCTGCCGTTCGGCGGCGTCAAGCACTCGGGCCACGGTCGCGAGAAGGGCTTCGAGGCCCTGTACGGCTTCTCGAGCCTGAAGACGGTGGCGATCAAACACGACTAAGGCCGGCTCCCGGAGACGCCGCGGCCGCGCCGCGCGGCGGGTTCCAGTTCCGGGATCCTGTTCAGCGCCCCAACACCTCGCCCGACCGGCCAAGGCATCGACGAACGAGGCCAAGAATTCGGGATCAACTACATAGTCTGTGGATGGACACATTGAGCCTGAATCCACGCCGGTAGACTCCGGTCAACGGTCGGCCCCTTTGGCCTCGCGGAGGAACCATGAAGAAGAGTCTACGTCTGGCGTTCATACCCGGCGTCCTGGTTTCAGTCGCGGGCATCGCGGCCGGCCCCAAGGCCCCTTCAGTCGGCGCGCAGGCTCAGGCGCAGAAGCAGGCGCCCTACTTCGAAGTCGATCCCTTCTGGCCGAAGCCGCTCCCGAACCACTGGGTGACGGGCTCCACGATCGGACTCTCGGTCGATGATCAGGACAACGTGTGGACGATCCACCGGCCGAACACCGTGGATGCTAACTTCAAGGCCGCTGACATCAAGGCCAGCGAAGCGAAAGACGACGAAGTCCAGCCGGGTGCTGCCGGGATCGCAGCTCCATCGACCGACATGATCGGCGCCTGCTGCAAAGTTGCGCCGCCTGTTCTCGTCTACGACCAGGCGGGAAATCTCGTGAGGTCCTGGGGAGGGCGTGGGGAAGGCTACGACTGGCCCGACAGCAATCACGGGATCACCGTCGACGGGAAGGGCAACGTCTGGCTCGCGGGGAACGGTCAGAAGGACACCCAGGTCCTGAAGTTCACGAAGGACGGCAGGTTCCTTCTTCAGATCGGCAAGCACGGTGTCCACAACGGCAGCAACGACACACAGAACTTCTGGCAGCCCACGAAGATCTTCCACGAGCCCGTGGCCAACGAGGTCTACATCGCGGACGGCTATGGCAACCGGCGGGTGATCGTGTTCGATGCCGACCGCGGTGAGTACCGCCGGCACTGGGGCGCCTACGGTGCCAGGCCCGATGACGCGAAGCTGCCGCCCTACAACCCGTCCGCTCCGCCTTCAAAGCAGTTCAGCACCATGCACTGCGCGATCGTCTCGCACGATGGCCTCGTCTACACGTGCGACCGCGTGAACGACCGCATCCAGGTGTTCAAGAAGGACGGGACCTTCGTGAAGGAGGTCTTCATCGACCCGAAGACCTATCGCTCGGGCTCGGTGTGGGACATGACCTTCTCGCGCGACCCCGAGCAGACCTACATCTATCAGGCGAACGGTGTGGACGAGAAGATCAACATCCTGCTGCGCAGCACGCTCGAGGTCCTGACTTCCTTCGGCGACGGAGGCCGCCAGCCCGGGCAGTTCTTCGGGGTGCACAATCTGGCGACGGATTCGAAGGGCAATCTCTACACCGCCGAGACCTACACGGGCGCCCGCGTCCAGCGCTTCCTCTTCAAGGGCGTTCGCCCGGTGACGAAGCGTGAGCAGGGGGTGCCGTGGCCGCAAGGCGTGCGCTGAGGGGCGGAGGGCGCCAGGGTTCGGGGCGGCTCTCTACGCCTCTTCAACTTCAACGACCTCGCTGCCGCATGTCGGCCTCGGCGCCGGTCGAGGGCGTAGATGAGGAGATGGACGTCGATTCGATCGTCCTCGTGGTGCGGATCACCACGCCTGAAGACGAAGGCGGAGCCAGTCCTTATCGGATGCCCTTGCTTTCCAGCCACCGCATCTGTCGACGCGCACGCTCTTCGTCGCGCGCCGCCGCCGCCCGGTTCACTTCGGCGGTGGCCTCGTCTTCACTTGAGAACGCGGAGTAGCGCGGAGTCTTGCCGTAGTCGGCGCCGTCCAGTATTTCGAGCACGGTCTTGATGACCACTCTCTTCCGCTCCTCCCAGATCTTCTTTCCGAAATCCGCCGAGGACAGGCGCGGCGAGCCGAAATATCCCGGCCAGTCGGGCTTCTGCGCGATCTGCTCCAGGTCGGCCATGCTCTGCCCGGTGAGTGGCTTCGCGTTCCTGTATTGCTGTGCCACCAGGTCGGGACGATGGAAGAGGACCTCGCTCGTCTCCCGGATCCCCGCGTGCACCGAGAACCCGTCCTCGCGAGACTGAGCCTCGGAGAAAGGCGGAGCGCTCTCCGCTTCGAACACAGGCTGCAGGCCGTACAGGTTCACCATGCGACCGCCGTATTGACCGCGGAAGTAGTCGGACGCCTGATCGAGAGCGAGGTGGTGATTCGGACCGGCATGAAGCGTCACCAGGAAGATCCACCGGAAGCCCTGCTCCCCAAGCTCGTCCGCGAGGTCCATCATCACCGCTCGCAGCGTCGACATCCTGACCGTGTAGCTGCCCGGATAGCTCGCCTTCCTGCCGATGGCGTTCGCGGCCTCGACGCCGAGGGGAATGGTGGGGAAGAGCACAGCCGTCCACCCCGCCCGCGCGCCAACCGCCTTCGCGATCTCGTTGCTCAACCGCTCCGCCGGATACCCGTCCGAATAGGACGGCAGAAAGGGGCCGTGCTCTTCCAGAATCGCGATGGGGACCACGATCGCCGTCTCCTTGAGGTCGAGTTTGCGGATCTGGTCCGTGTTGAGGTCCCCGAGGTGAAGGACGCGTGTGGGCGGAGGCGATGTGGCCGCTGCTTGAAGCGCGAGAGTGAGCGCGAGGGCCGTGGGATGGAACATGGAGACCTCCGGAAATGTGAAGTTGGCTCACATTCTCCGCGAACCCGGCCGTTTCCGGGGCGCACCGATGACCGAGCACCTGAGGGCACTACCCCACTCAATACGCCGGGACGCGATCGACCTCGTGGTCTGGCCGCGGGCGGCCTGAGCGGTCTCCATCCTTGCCCGGCGCCGGCTATCCGCTCCGCCGTCGGCCGCTTGGCTTGCGGATTCGCGGGCTGAGCAGCCTGGTCGCGATCTTCTCGATCCAGCGGGCTCGTGCCTCCGGGGACACGATTCGAGCGAGATAGCGGTCAACCTGGCGCCGGTCCGACGGCGATATTGCGAAGTAGGCGTCGCGGAGCGCAGGATTCGCCCTGGCGAGCGGTTCAAGCTCGGTGGGCATCACTACGGGAGCCGGATCGACCCGCCAGAGCTCCACCGGAATCACGTCGCCTATCGCCAGGCCTCGCGGTTTCCACACCATCGACGGAATCGAGAGGCGATGGCCCCCGGTGCGAACTGGAGTGAGCGTGCTGTCGAACTCGATGCCCAGGACGCGCGCGCGGACGCTCGTGCGCGGGCCGGCGTGAAGCCGCTGGCCCGCTGCGGGCGGGACGACAACGAAGCGAATCTGCGTGATGGTGCCCAGGACCGCTTCGAACCGCACGGGTCGCGGGGTCTTGGGGTTCGCCTTCATGCCGGGAGGATAGTCCGCGGGCGGCGCTGCCTGCCCGGACGCTTCGCTTTTTGCTCGTTTGGCCGGCTGCCATCAGAATCCAGCGCCGTGATCTCGGAACGCGCCGGTGTCGCGCGCAAGGAAGGGCGGTGAGTATGGCCAGGCTCGTGTTCGGAATGAACCAGTCCCTCGACGGTTACGTCGACCACATGGCGTTTGGCCCGAGCCCAACGCTGTTCCGTCACTTCATCAGGGAGGCCGAGGGGCTTTCCGGGAGCGTGTACGGCCGCGTGATGTACGAGATCATGCGCTACTGGGACGACGAGCATCCCGAGTGGGGTGACGGCGAACGCGCCTTCGCCGCGGCCTGGAGGAAGCAGCCCAAGTGGGTGGTCTCGCGCACGCTGAAGTCGGCCGGCCCCAACGCCACGGTTGTCGAGGGCGACCTCGAGGCCGCGATGCGGAAGCTGAAGGCGGAGCGGGACGGTGAGATCGAGATTGCCGGACCAAACCTGGCGAAAAGCCTGACGGAGCTTGGCCTCATCGATGAGTATCGGATCTACCTCCACCCTGTCGTCCTAGGCCGCGGCACGCCCTATTTCGCCGGCCCACGGCCGCCGCTTCGCCTCACGGCCCATGATCGGATTGCCGAAGATGTGCTCCGATTGACTTACGTTCCCGCGTAGTCGCCGATTCGCCCCAGGAGAATTCATGACAACGGACATCCAGAAGTACCACGCGAAACTGTCCACCGCCGATCAGGCGATCTGTGAGCGGCTCGCGGGCGAAATCACGCGAGGCCTTAGCGGCGCCGAGGCCAAGGTGTGGCACGGCCATCCGGTGTGGTTCCTCGATGGAAATCCCATCGTGGGCTACAGCCGTCAGAAAGCGGGCATCCGCCTGATGTTCTGGAGCGGCGCGGACTTCGACGAGCCCGGACTGGATGTCCTCGGCGGCAGGTTCAAGGATGCATCGCGGTTCTACACGGAGGCCGCGGAGATAAGGCCCACGGTCCTGAAGCGGTGGCTCACCAAGGCCCGGAAGATCCAGTGGGACTACAAGAACATCGTGAAGCGTCGCGGGAAGCTGGTGCGGGTAGGACCGGCGAAGGGTTGAACCGCGCATACGGCTCCCCGAAGCGCTTGCCGACGGCGCGGGTCCTTGTTAGCCTCGGCTTGGAGGCGTTCCTTGGAGGATCGGGTCGCCGGCGCGAAAGCGCCCCGCTTGTCGTCCCTCGTTGACCGGCGCCAAGTGCTGCCCGGGCGCCGGCTG
>JAIBCN010000070.1 GCA_019694155.1 Vicinamibacteria bacterium
AGCCGCTCGGGATCGGGGTTGAAGCGGCGGAATTCGAGGGCGTTCGCCCCGTACAGTCCCCACAGGGGCAGAGAGAGGAGATGGATGTTCTTCGGCTGCTCGAACAACACCACATCGTTCGCGCCGAACCTTCGGGCCACGTCGGCCACGAAACGAACGCTACCCTTCCAGTCCACGTACGGCACGATCGGGCGGGTGTTCGCTACCGAAGCGGAGATCGCGAGCAGGCCCGACACGGTTCCCGCCATGCGCCAGTTGAAGGATGCCCGAACCATGGTCATCACGGCGAGCGCGGCGAGGATGAAGGTGAAGGGCAGGGTCACCGGCACGTAGCGCCGCATGGCGAAGAAGTAGTCGTTGAAGACGCGGATCTTGTAGAAGTAGAAGCCCGAGAAGGCGAGGAGCACGGCGAGAGCGAGCAGGTCGTTCGACCGGGCGCGCTTGACGAAGATCGCGAGACCGACGAGGGCGAGGGCGAGTCCCGGCGCGCCCACGAACCAGGAGTAGCGCGACAGCGCCTGGGCGTCGTGCGCGGCGAGTCGCTGGAAACCAAGAGCCTGGAGGACGCCGGGGTCCTCGAGTCTCTCCGCCCGCGGGTTTCCGTCGCCACCCGCCCAGGCGGAAAGGCTGGGGCGCAGAGCCAGCGCGTAGAGCACGAGCACGCCCAGGATCACCGTGGTCAGGGCCCGATAGGAACTCTCGCGCCGCGACACGTGGCCCATCCATCGCGGGCCGTACTTGTAGACGACCCACGCCCCGAGGAAGGCCAGCGCCGCGAGCAACAGCCAGAAGGCCGGCGGATGGTTCCAGTAGCGCCGGGTCAGGATCTGGTGGGCGTAGCGCTTCGAGAAGAACACCGCGTGAATCGCGGCGTGAAGGAGCAGTGCCGTGAAGGGAAGGAGAAGGCTGGCCATTTTCGACTTCCATCGAGGCGGACGGCTCAGGAGCTGGAGAGCCACCCACATCGCGAGAGGGAGCAGGAGGAGGACGCTGTCGATCCTCACGAGGAAGGTGAGACCGAGAAGCGCGCCGGCGAGCCACGAGAACGCGCGCGAGTCGGACTCGGAATCGAGCCGGTGTGCGAGGAGGCCCGCGAGGATGAGGAACTGGGAAAAGCCCTCGGAAACGGGGTAGCGCGCGAACCACACCTGGAGGACGCTCGTGGCCAGACCCAGGGCCCCCAGAACCGCAACCGCAGTTCCGAACATCCGTCGGCCAAGAAGAAACGCGGCCATGGTGCCGAGGATTCCGAAGACGGGCGGGGTCGCGAGGGCGCCGCGCACGCCCATGGTCTCGAAGAGGTACGCCCCGAAGGCCGGGAACAGATGGAAGAACTGAGGCGTGATCAGTCCGCTTCTGGGGTGGTCCAGCTCAAACCCCATGAATCGCGGCCAGGAGGGCTGCGGATGATCGTCGTCGGGGTCGAGTGTGAACCGGAAGGGGGGCTCGTCGAGATTCGCGTAGAAGAGCGAGAGATCCTCGGCGGGGATCGACGCCACCACCGGATCGAGGTGCGTGATGGCGCCCGTCCGCGCGATCACCCCCATGGCGGAAACGTACGCCCCCGGGTCGCGGCCGCCGACGATGTACTCGCTCGGTCGCGCGTGGAGCAGGAAGGAAACGATGAGGACAAGGCACGCGGGCAGGAGGAGCGCCGCGCGCTCCGGCCGGGCGTAGGGCCAGGCGGGCCTCCGTCCGAAGCGGCGGGCAATCAGCAGAGCCGCCGCGAAAAGCGCGGTCTGCAGGCAAGCGGCGCGAAGAGTGCCGAAGACTCCAAACTCCGCGAGCAGGAGAGCCGTCCACGAAGAGGCCGCCACCGAGATGGCGCCCGTGAGGAAGAGCCTCTCGTCCAGAGAAAGCCGCGCGCGGTCGGCGGGGCGGACGAGCGAGAGGAAACCGAAACCGGGGAGCAGCAGCAGTACGATCGCTGCGGGATAGGCGAGGGCGGCTCCGAGGGTCTGTGGCAAAGGCTCTATTCCAGAACTGACCGCCGAGGCAGCCAGGCTCCTAGGCGTTGACGGATTCCTTCACCGCAGCAATCACCGCGCCCACCTGGGCGTCCGAGAGCTCCGGATACACGGGAAGGGAAACGATCTCGTCCGCCGCGCGCTCGACCACCTTTCGATCTCCACGCTTTCCTCCGAGCGACGCGTACGCGGGCTGAAGGTGCAGGGGCAGGGGATAGTGGATGGCGGTGCCCACTCCCCGGGCGGCGAGAGCGGCTACGAACGCGGCGCGCCGTGGATGCTTCACCACAAAGAGGTGGTACACGGCTCGCGCATAGGCCTGTTCTTCGGGCAGGCCGAGAGGAAGACCGCGGAACGCCTCGAAATAGCGCTCGGCGATCTCGCGGCGCCGCGCGGTTTCCGCGTCGAGGGTGTGCAGAAGCTCGCGAAGGATGGCGGCCTGCATGTCGTCGAGCCTTGAGTTGGTGCCCAGGATCTCATGCCGGTATTTCTCGCTCTGGCCTCCATTCCTGAGCTGCCGGAGCCTGCCGGCGAGGGCGGGATCGTTGACGAGAATGGCGCCGCCGTCTCCGAACGCCCCGAGGTTCTTGGTCGGGTAGAAGGAGAGGCCGGCGATCCCGGCCAGATGGCCGACGGGATGGCCCTTGTACCTCGCGCCATGGGCCTGGCAGGCGTCCTCGACCACGATCAGCCCGTGTCTCCGTGCGATGTCCATGATCGGATCCATGTCCGCGGGATGGCCGTACAGATGCACGGGCATGATGGCCCGCGTGCGCGGCGTGATCAGGACCCCGATGGTCGAGGGATCGAGATTCATGGTCACCGGGTCGACGTCCCCGAAGACCGGCCGGGCGCCGAGCCTGGAGATGGCGAGGGCGGAGAAGGCGGCGGACATCGGCGAAGTGATGACTTCGTCGCCCGGGCCGATCCCTTTGACCTCGAGGGCCAGGATCAAGGCGTCGGTGCCGTTCGCCACCGAGACCGCCTCCCGTGCCCCCATGGCCGAGGCGAGTTCCTTCTCGAAAGCCTCGACCTCCGGGCCGAGGATGAACCAGCCCCGGTCCAGCACCCGTGCGACGGCTCGGTCGATGGCGGCGCGATGCGCCTGCACCTTCGGCCTGAGTTCATTAAAGGGAACAGCGGTTCTTTCGGTCACAGGTAGCGGTCCTTGTGCTTTCGGTAGTAGTCAACCGTCCGGGCGAGGCCGTCCGTGAAGGCAGTGGTCGACTTCCAGCCGAGCACACTCTCGATCTTCCGCGCGTCCGAGTAGAAATCGCCGATGTCGATCTTCTTTCGCTCTTCCGGAAACGGAACCACCCTGATTTCGCTGGCGCCGGAGAGGCGCACGAGATCGCGGGCCAGATCGAGGAGGGAAATCGGAACCCCGCCGCCCAGATTGAACACCTGGCCGTTGCTTGCCTCGCTGGCCCCGGCGCGCAGGAAGGCGTCCACGACGTCGTCGACGTAGTCGAAGTCGCGCCGCTGCGCCCCGTCGCCGAAGACCTCGATCGTCTCACCGAGGACGGCCTTGCGCATGAACCAGCCGATGAAGCCCTGGCGGTTGTGGCGAATGAGCTGGCGCGGGCCGTAGGTGTTGGTGAG
>JAIBCN010000033.1 GCA_019694155.1 Vicinamibacteria bacterium
GTGGACGGTTTCGAGGAGGCGGCGAAGGTAGCGCTCGTGCCCCACCGAGTCTCCAACGAGGAGGAGGCGGCTCTTCGGGGCGTACTTGCGTTGGTAGGCCGCGAAGGTGGCGATGAGGTCCTCGATCTTCTTGTTCGGCACGATCCGGCCCACGAACAGGATGGTGGGGCCGTCGAAGCCTCCGAGCCGCTTCAGCATGACCGGACTTGGGGCTTCGTCGTACCGGCTCCAGTCGACCACGATGGGGAGAACCCCGGTGGGACTGAATCCTGCGGCTTCGAGTTCACGGCGGTTGAATTCGCTCACGCCGAGGCCGAGCACGGACCGCGCGGCGAAGGCCTTGAGTTCCCGGCGTCCGTGATGGCAGAGCCTCGCCAGATGCGGGTGGAACGGGAAGAAGAACTCGGGTGGCGTGATGTTGTGGTACACGCAGACGAGCGGATCGGTGCGGTGATAGACGAGGGAGGATGCGGCGCTGCCTATGGAGAAGTGGAACAGGCACAGCGTGTCCGCCCCGGATGCGTCCGCGTATTCCGAGAGAGGACGGGCGAGGCCCGCCATCTGCGGATGGACCTTCTCCGCGAAGATGTCCGACTCGTAGCCGCGAGTCCTGAGGTGGCCGCGGATGGCGAGCGCCTCGTTTCCGATGGCGTCACCGTAGGCCAGGGCGGCGAGAACCTGGTGAATGGCCCGCGGCTTCATGCCGCCTTCGCCTCGCGGGCGGCGGCGATGAGCCGGAGGTACTTTTCGAGGATCACCGGCCACGCGTAGTTCTTCTCGAAGTAGGCGTGGCCTGCTCGGCCCATGCGCGCCCGCAGGGGCGCATCGGCCTCGAGCGTTTCCAGGATGCCGCGGAACTCGTCGTAGTTCGCGTAGTACAAGCCGCCGCCCGAGCGCCGGCACTGGCCGCGGAGGACGGCGCAATATGCGTTCGCGACCACTGGACGCTCGGCCCAGAACGCCTCGAGCGTGACCATGGAGAGGCTCTCGAGCTTCGAAGGAATGGCGAGCGCCATGCAGGCGGAAAGCGCGTTCCACTTCTCCGCGTCGTCGACGAAGCCGATCGCCCGCACTGCGGGATCCTCCGGAATGGGAAGGACGGCCCGGCCGATGAGCACGAGGCTCAGGCTCGAACCTGTCTCCTGGCGGTACCTGAGAAAGTGATCGAAGAGCTCCGGGCAGCCCTTGTTCAGGTCGATCCGGCCCACGTAGAGCAGAAACGGGCCAAGGATCCCGTGGCGCTTCCGGAAGGCGGACTCGTCCATCGACGCGGGAAGCGCGGAACCAACGCCCACGATCTCGCCGGGAAGGGGGCGGCCGAGCGCGCCCTCCAGCATGAGACGTTCCTCCACGCTGTTGAAGACGAACTGCGTGGCCGCCTCGAACGCCGGTCGAAAGAGAGGCAACCGATAGAGCCCGTCGTCCTCCGCCGTAGGCGCCAGGAGCGCAGGCGTTCGCGACCCACGGAGAGTCCGGAAGGTGGTCCAGTACCGATATGAAAAGAAGATGATTGCGTCGTAGCGCCCTTCATCGGCGACGCGGAGCACGTGATCGCGAAGGGCGGGCGAATAGGGGCCCTGCTCGTCCATCCAGGCCTCCTCGTCGGCCGCGGTGTGTCGCGCCGACTGGAGGGCCTCGGAAAGTGCGGCGAAGCGCAGGATGTCCCTTTGGCGGGCCACCGGGAATCGAAGGACGCGCACACCCCCGAGGATGGCCTCGCCCTCCGGGTAGTGATTCTTCCACTCGACGTAGTCGAGGGCGCAGGTGGTGAAGACGTCCACCTCGGCGTGATCGCGAAGCAGCTCGGCGATGAGCCGGCAGTGGTACTCGGCGCCGCCCGCGATCTCAGCACCGTAGCGCTGGACCACGAACCCGAGCTTCAGTCTCCCCGTCATGGTCGCTTGCGGCGTCTCCGGTTTCCCTTGAGCCGCCCTAGGACGTGGACTTCGGCTGTTCCTTCAGGACGGCCAGGGACTCGAGCGCCCGCTCACGCTTCTTGAGTTCCTCGAGGTTCGCCTCCGTCTGTTGAAGACGCGCGCGCAGTTCCTGGACCTCGAGGTTCAGCCGCGTGAGTTCGAGGGTGAGGTTGTGCAGCATCTGGACGGTGTAGAGGTTGAGGTCGGACTGGCGGGACAGCGCGGCGATCATCGGCGTCGGATTCCAGAAGAGCTTCTGGACGGGCTTAAGGAAGTTCCGGATTGTGCCCAGGAGCCCGCCGACCCCACCGCGGCTCGTCTTGTAGATGGTCTCCGGGTTGAAGGCGTAGTTCCAGACCTCGGTCTTGGTCTTGAAGTCCTTGAGGAAGTCCGGGTTGAACTGCCGGGTCTCGAGGACGGCCTCGAGCTTGCGCTCGGCGATCTCGCGGATCTCCTCGTCCGTGTAGAGGCCCCTCTTCTTCTCGGCGATGCGCTCGCGGATCTCGGACATGATCTTCCGCACGTCGACGTCCTTGGATTCGATCTCGATACTCATCTTGAAACTCCGAGCGGGGTGGCCGCACCTTGGGCGGTGTAGACGATCGCGATCACCAGGGCCACCCACAGGGCCACGGTGACGAGGAGCGGCCGGTCGGTGAGAAGCATGTCGGTGGGCGAATCGCCCCGGTCCTTCTGATGGACGAGGTAAAGATACCGAAAGATCCCGTACAGAACGAGAGGGAGGGTCCAGGAGAGCTTGGCCGTGCCGAACTTCGAAACCGTCTCCGGAGACAGCGTGTAGAAAGTGTAGGCGGTCACCACCGAAGCCGTGACCACCGACGTCATCTGGTCGATGAGATACGGCGAATACTCGGCCAGGATCGCCCGGTGGCTCGAAGCCCCGTCCGCGAGCGACGAGTTCTCGTGCCGCCGTCTTGGGTGGGCCAGGAACAGGGCCAGGAGCAGAGTGAGAACGAGGAGCCACTCCGTTACCGGCGCCTTGATCGCGAACCCTCCGGCGAGCGCCCGCAGGACGAAGCCGAGGGACAGGGACAAGACGTCGAGGATCACCACATGCTTGAGGCCGAAGGAATAGCCGAGGTTCAGAGCGAGATAGGCCGAGGCGCAAAGCCCGAGGCGCGCGTCCAGCCAGAAGGAAAGGGACAGGGCGGCCACGACCAGGGCCATGGCCCCCAGGGTGGCGGCACGGATGGACAGCTCGCCGGCGGCCAGGGGGCGCTTCTTCTTCTTCGGGTGCAGTCGATCCTGTTCGATGTCCGCGACGTCATTCCAGAGGTAGACCGCGCCCGACAGGCCACAGAAGGCGACGAAGGCCAGGAGGGCGCGAAGGAAAGGCTCAGGCTCGAAGAGGTGCTTCGAGAAGAGCAGGGCCGCAAAGACGAGGAGGTTCTTCGTCCATTGGTGGGGCCGGAGGGCGCGGAAGAATGCAGTCATGAAGGAGCAATCACA
This sequence comes from Vicinamibacteria bacterium, assembly GCA_019694155.1. Lineage (GTDB taxonomy): Bacteria > Acidobacteriota > Vicinamibacteria > Fen-336 > JAGNNV01 > JAGNNV01. The sequence continues at coordinate 3,387 of JAIBCN010000033.1, forward strand.
CTAGCCCAGAAAACAGAAAAACCCGCGGCCGTCCCGCGGGTTTTTCAGTGATTCGAAGGACTCCGGCCGCCGACGGGCCGGCGCTTCTCAAGCGAAGCTCTTGATGGCCTCGTCTTCCGAGTCGAAGGTTTCGAACACGGTAAGGAGCTTGGTGATGGCGAGAAGGTCCTGGATCT
>JAIBCN010000134.1 GCA_019694155.1 Vicinamibacteria bacterium
GACCCGGCGAACTGATCAGTCGAAAGCGATCCCCGAGGTTCCCATGCCGCTCATCTCCGATGCGCCCGTTGCAGGCGTGCTGGCCCGCGTCCGCGCGCGGCTCGCCACGGCGCTGGCCACCGCGCCCGCGCCCACCACCGCCACGAAAGCCTCGCGCACCGGCCCGCTGGTCGCCTACGGCACGCTCGGCCGGCCGGTGTGGTCGCCGCGCGACTACGGCGCCTTCGCGCGCGAGGGCTTCATGCAGAACCCGATCGCCTACCGCTGCGTCCGCATGATCGCGGAAGCCGCCGCCTCGATCCCGCTGCTCCTCTACGATCGCGACATCGAGTTCGAGGACCATCCCTTTCTCGCCCTCCTCGCCCGGCCCTCGCACGACCACACGGGCAAGGACTTCCTCGAGACCTGGGTCGGCTTCCTGCTCGTCTCCGGCAACGCCTACGTCGAGGCGGTCGCCGTCGGTGGCGAATTGCGCGAGTTGCACGCGCTGCGCCCCGACCGCATGCAGGTGATCCCCGGCCCCGACGGCTGGCCCGAGGCCTACGACTACACCGTCGCCGGCCAGTCGGTTCGCTTCTCGGCCGAGCCCCTCCCCGGCGTGCGCCCGATCCTGCACACGCGCCTCTTCCATCCCCTGAGCGACCACTACGGCATGAGCCCGATCGAGGCCGCCGCCACGGCCATCGACATCCACAACGCCGCCTCCGGCTGGAACAAGGCGCTGCTCGACAACTCGGCGCGGCCCTCGGGCGCGCTGGTCTATGCCGCCAAGGACGGCCACCTGACCGGCGAGCAGTTCGAGCGGCTGAAGGCCGAGCTGGAGACCGGCTTCCAGGGCGCGCGCAACGCCGGCCGGCCGCTGCTTCTCGAAGGCGGGCTCGACTGGAAGCCGCTGTCGCTGACGCCCAAGGACATGGACTTCATCGAAGCCAAGCACGCCGCGGCGCGCGAGATCGCGCTGGCCTTGGGCGTGCCGCCGATGCTGCTCGGCATTCCCGGCGACAACACCTATTCCAACTACCAGGAGGCGAGCCGCACCTTCTGGCGCCAGACCGTTCTCCCGCTCGTCACCCGCTTCTCGGCCGCCGTCTCCGCCTGGCTCTCGCCCGCCTACGGCGCCGCCTCCCTCCGCCTCGTCCCCGACCTCGACGCCATCGAGGCCCTTGCTCCGGAGCGCGACGCGCTGTGGACCCGCCTCGACAAGTCCACCTTCCTCACCCGCAACGAGAAGCGCCTCGCCGCCGGCTACCCCGCGCTCGACGGCGGCGACAGTCTCGCGCAGAAGTTCAACCCCAGCCACGACGCCCTCGGCCGCTTCACCTTCGGGCCGGGCGGCGCCCGCACGCCCGCCGGCACCCCGGTCGAGCCCTCAGCATCTCGACCTCGGAATCCGGGCAATAGTGGGCATGACCCTGAAGAAGACAGGCGCTACAGTGTAAGTCTCGTTGAACAGAATCCAGCTCTCGGCGGCCATACGATCCGCGACCACGTCGGCAAGCCCGATCAATATCTATTGGATTACGTGAAAGAGAGAACTCTGAATTTTGGTGTCATTAGATACGGACAAAATGCCGAGGGGAGCTTTGCATCTACGGAAGCCGCCAACGACATCGTGAACCAAACTTTGAAGAGAAATCGGGATCGCGTAGATGAGGTTGTATCCGGTGCCAGATACGAGGCAGTCTTGAATGAGCGATTCGGGTTCGTGACAGGCAAGGAAGCCTATCGCCTGGACCCCGACACGGAACCGTACATGCGTCCAACCTATGCGGCGCGAGTCGTCATTCAACATGACAGCCGCTCCGACAACGGGTATCGTGTACTGACGGCATTTCCTGTCAACCAGAGGCCCGAGAGGCAATGATGCGTACACCGGACGAATTTCGCGATCTCGGCTCATCTTTTTACGCCGGAAGCGACATCGGATTGACCCCAGAGCAGTGGATCGTCGCAAGAATTTCCATCCTGAGCGCTCGCGAAAAGAAGAGATCCCTGGAGTTCCTCAATGAGCTGCTCGATGGAAAGCCTGATTCCAGGCGACTACTGGAGGCTTGGGAGAGCGCCGGTTCCAATTACTGCTTCCACGAGCCCGATTTGGTCGTCTTCCTCAAAATGTTGCGCGACGCTCTAGAACAACAGCTTCAGCAGTGATGCAAAAGTGATCCGCTGAAGCCGCTGCTTCTCGAAGGCGGGCTCGACTGGAAGCCGCTGTCGCTGACGCCCAAGGACATGGACTTCATCGAAGCCAAGCACGCCGCGGCGCGCGAGATCGCGCTGGCCTTGGGCGTGCCGCCGATGCTGCTCGGCATGCTCTGCTGCTTGTCGCTGACGCGACGGGGCGACAACACCTACTCCAACTACCAGGATGCGAGCCACACCCTCTGGCGCCAGGGCTTGCGGTAGCGAGCACAATGGAGAGTCCTGCTGCTCGTCACCCGCTTCTCGGCCGCCGTCTCCGCCGGGCTCTCCCCCGTCTACGGCCCGCAGCCCCTTCGCCTCGTCCCGGACCTCGACTCGATCGAGGCCCTCGCGCCGGAGCGCGACGCGTCCTGCGGCAGCAGGCGAGCATAGGCGCGGACCCGCCTCGACAAGTCCACCTTCCTCACCGCCTACGAGAAGCGCCTCGCCGGCGGCTCCAATGACAGCCGTGAAACTCGCGGCCGGTCCCACTCGAACTTATCCCCACCGTCACGGTCCCGGGGTGCACTCCAGGCATGATGCGAGAGGTGCCGATGAGCAGCGACGGCGGCCCTCGCACGCTCCTTCCGCGCCCACGACCCTTCTCCCTCTCCCCCTGGGGAAAGAGTCGACGTGAGGGGGCCTGACGTAAACGTCACACCGCACCGCCCGCAGCCCCGACAGCCCCCGAGCCAAGGACACCGCGCATGCCGCAGAGCCTCGCGGCGCGCCCGCGCGCGCCTCTCCATTCCCCGCACCGCCGGCCCGCTCCCCCGCCCGGCCACGCACGTCATGACGCGGCGAGCTGGCCGGCCCCCGCCTACGAGACCAAGCTTGCCCAGCTCGATCTCGTGTCGGCGGTCGACGACAGCGGCACCTTCGAGGGCTACGCCAGCCTGTTCCATCGCGAGGATCTCGGCCGCGACGTGATCGTCCCCGGCGCCTTCCGGGCGAGCCTGGCGAAGCGCGGCGCCGGCGGCATCCGCATGCTCTACCAGCACGATCCCGCGCAGCCGATCGGCGTCTGGCTCGCCATCGCCGAGGACGGCCGCGGTCTTCGCGTCAAGGGCCGCCTCATCCCGGACGTCGCCCGCGCCCGCGAGGTCCTGGCCCTGATGCGCTCCGGCGCGCTCGACGGCCTCTCGATCGGCTACCGCGCCGTCAAGGCCACGCGCGACGCCAAGACACAGATCCGCCGCCTCACCGAGATCGACCTCTGGGAGATCTCGATCGTCACCTTCCCGATGCTGCCCGACGCCCGCATCGCCCGCGTCAAGCGCCTCCCCCGCTCCTCTTATTCCCCTCGCGGCGAGCGGTCAGGCGCGGGCGTTGGCGCCACCGCCGAAGCCCGCCTCGCCGCCGCCATCTCCCGCGCCGCATTCCG
>JAIBCN010000153.1 GCA_019694155.1 Vicinamibacteria bacterium
TTCCAGATCGAGACCGGGCGCTCGTGCCACCTCGACGCGCAACAGGTGCAGCATGCGCTCAGCCACCTCGACATCCCCGAGCGCGGCCTCCTCTTCATCGAGAACGTGGGGAACCTCATCTGCCCGACCGAGTTCAAGCTTGGAGAGCACGAACGTGTGACCATCGTGAGCGTGGCCGAGGGGCACGACAAGCCGGCCAAGTACCCCCTCGCCTTCCGCAACGCCACCGCGGTCGTGATCTCCAAGGTCGACCTCATGCCGCATGTCGATTTCGACCTCGTGGAGGCGCGGCGGCTGATCTCCGGCCTCAATCCCCGAGCACCCATCTTCGAGCTGTCGGCCCGCGAGGGCGGCGGCATGGACGCCTGGCTGTCGTGGCTCCAGCATCGCGTCCAGACGGAATCCTGAGGGCGGGCGGCCAAGGGTCATGTGCCTCGGTGTTCCCGGAAAGGTGGTGGCTATCACGCGCCACGAGGTGGGCATGCAGATGGGCCGCGTGCAGTTCGGCGGCATCCAGAAGGAGGTCTGCCTGTCCTTCCTCCCCGAAATCCAGGTCGGCGAGTACGTGATCGTGCACGCGGGCTTCGCCATCAGCCAGGTGGACGAGGAAGAGGCCGCGAAGACCCTCGAGGTGCTGAGACAGATGGGCGATCTGGACGATGCGGTTCGTTGACGAGTACCGTGACGGGGAGGCGGTGCGGCGCGCGGCGGCCGCCATCGCCTCGATTCAGACCCGCCCCTGGACGCTCATGGAGATCTGCGGCGGCCAGACCCACTCCATTCTGAAGTTCGGCCTCGATCAGCTGCTCCCCGAGGCGCTCACCCTCGTCCACGGTCCCGGGTGCCCGGTGTGCGTGACCCCGCTCGAGCTCATCGACCAGGCGGTGGAGATCGCGGCGCGGCGCGAGGTGATCTTCACTTCCTTCGGCGACATGCTTCGCGTGCCCGGCTCGAGGAAGAGCCTGCTCCAGGTCAAGTCCGAGGGCGGCGATGTGCGCGTGGTGTACAGCCCCCTCGACGCGGTCCGGCTCGCGGAAGAGAACCCGATGCGACAGGTCGTCTTCTTCGCGGTGGGGTTCGAGACCACCGCTCCCGCGAACGCCATGGCGGTCTGGCGCGCCCACGAGCTCGGGCTTCCGAACTTCACCATCCTCTGCTCCCACGTCCTCGTTCCTCCCGCGATCGACGCCATCCTGGGGGCGCCCGATAGCCGGATCCAGGGGTTCCTCGCCGCCGGCCACGTCTGCACGGTCGAGGGCACCGGCGACTACGAACCTCTGGCGCGGAAGTACCACGTGCCCATCGTGGTGACGGGCTTCGAGCCGGTGGACCTGATGGCCGGAATCCTGATCTGCGTCCAGGCGCTCGAGAAGGGCGAGGCGAATGTCGAAAACGCGTATAGGCGGTCCGCGCACACCGCCGGGAACCCCGCGGCGCGGGCCCTGGTGCGGCGCATGTTCCGCACCTGCGACCGCGCCTGGCGAGGCATCGGTGTGATTCCCGGGAGCGGCCTCGCCCTGCGCGAGGAGTTCGGCGCCTTCGACGCCGCTCATCGGTTCGAAAGCGCGCACATCCGCACCGAGGAGCCGAAGGAATGCATCGCGGGCGAGATCCTGCTCGGCCACAAGCGACCCTCCCAGTGCGGAGCCTTCGGGGGCCGGTGCACGCCCGAGCATCCCCTGGGCGCGCCGATGGTTTCGGCCGAAGGTGCTTGCGCCGCGTACTACGCATACCGGAGAACCGCGTGACCGAACCGAAGTCCGGACCTGTTCCCGTCGATCCCTCGCAGTGGTCGTGCCCGGTTCCCGCGGCGAAAGTCGACACCGTCCAGGTGGCGCATGGCGGAGGCGGGCGCATGAGCCGGAAGCTCACGGAATCGATCTTCCTGCCCGCCTTGAAGAACCCGGCGCTCGACGCCCTCCATGACGGCGCCATACTGTCGCTGCCCCCGGGCCGGGTGGCCTTCACCACCGATTCGTACGTGATCGATCCGATCTTCTTCCCCGGCGGCGACATCGGGTCCCTGGCCGTGCACGGAACCGTGAACGATCTCGCGATGTGCGGAGCGAGGCCCCTGCACCTCTCGGCGGGCTTCATAATCGAGGAGGGGCTTCCCCTCGCAGACCTCCGGCGCATCGTCGCCTCCATGGCTCAGGCCGCCGCCGTCGCCGGAGTCACCGTGGTCACCGGAGACACCAAAGTGGTGGATCGGGGGAAGGGCGACCAGATCTTCATCAACACCGCGGGCATCGGGGTGGTGCCGGAAGGGATCGAGATCTCACCCACCCGCGCCCGCCCCGGCGACGTGGTGCTGGTGAGCGGCGAGATCGCGGTGCATGGCATCGCCATACTGTCCGTCCGCCAGGGGCTGCAGTTCGAGACCGAACTGCGGAGCGACTCCGCGTCTCTCCACGATCTGGTGGGCGCGGCTCTCGATGTCGCGGGCACGCATCTGCACGTCCTGCGCGACCCCACGCGGGGCGGTGTCGCGAGCGCGCTCAACGAGATCGCGGCCTCCGCGAACGTCTCCATCGAACTCGAAGAGCGCTCCATCCCCGTGAACGAGGCGGTGCAGGGCGCCTGCGAGCTCCTGGGTTTCGATCCGCTCTACGTGGCGAACGAGGGCAAGTGCCTGGCCATCGTGGCGCCGTCGCACGCCAAGGCCGTCCTCGAGGCCTGGCGGCGCCATCCCCTGGGCCGCGATGCCGCGATCATCGGCCAGGTGAGGGAAGAGCCGCGCGGACGCCTCGTGCTGCACACCCGCATCGGCGCCAGGCGGGTGGTGGACATGCTCTCAGGGGAACAACTGCCCCGGATCTGCTGAGGCCGCGCCGGAGGTCAGGCCGCGGGCTGGCCGGCTGCCGTTTCGACCACGAGGCGCTCGCGGGCCAGGTCGCGGACGGTCTGCATCACCAGGGGCAGCGCCCTCTCCACGGCCGGCGTCATTTCGATGGTCATGGGCTGGATGCGCGAGATCGAAACGGTGACGAGATCGATCGAGGGCAGAGGGCCGAGGAGGGCCGCCGACTCCACGAGATCGCGCAGACCGATGTCGTGGGCGCTCAGGGAGCGAGGGAAGTCTGTGGCGAACTTCGGCCGCAGCACCCGCACGGTTCCCGGCTCCCCGCCGTCCAGGGTGGCGTCGATCAGGATCATGTGCCGATGCTCGTCGAAAAGCTCCAGGAGATGGAACCCGCCCGTGCCGCCGTCGAGCACGACGGCCCCAGAAGGCGCTCCCTCGTCCTCGATCGCGCGCACCGCGTGAACACCGACACCCTCGTCCCCCATGAGGACGTTGCCGATGCCGAGGATGAGCACGCGCGGCTATTCCCGGGAAGCGGCGGCGGAAGGGGCGGGTTCGGCCGGACGCTCGATGAACTTGAACCCGCCCACCATGGACGACGTCCCGCCCCGACCCTCGACGTAGTCGTGGTAGAAGACCAGGTAGACGTGCGTGATGATGAAGGCCGGGAAGAACCACATCAGCAGGTGATGCCACTGCCGAACCGCGAGATCGCTCCCGAAGAGCGGAATCACCCACGCGAAGAGCCGGCCCAT
>JAIBCN010000238.1 GCA_019694155.1 Vicinamibacteria bacterium
CCCATCGACTACCTCAAGCTCCCCATCCAGACCCTCAAGGTCGGGAGCCTCGGAACGCACAATGTTCTCGGGGTGGCGAAGGCCAAGAAAGCGCGCGTGCTCCTCGCTTCCACCTCGGAGGTCTACGGGGACCCCCTCGTCCATCCCCAGCGCGAGGACTACTGGGGCAACGTGAATCCCATCGGCCCCCGCGGCGTGTACGACGAGGCCAAGCGCTTCTCCGAGGCCATGGTGATGGCGTATCACCGCTTCCACGGCGTCGAGACCCGGATCGTGCGGATCTTCAACACCTACGGCCCGAGGATGCGCGTGATGGACGGCCGCGCCATCCCGGCGTTCATGAGCCAGGCCCTGAAGAACGAAGATGTCACCGTCTTCGGCGACGGCACCCAGACCCGCAGTCTCTGCTTCGCCTCGGACCTGGTGGAGGGCATCTACCGCCTCATGATGTCGGACACCTCGGACCCGGTGAACATCGGCAATCCGCAGGAGCTCACCATCCTCGATCTCGCCCGGAAGGTGATCGCCATGACGGGCTCGAAGAGCCGCATCGTCGAGCGTCCTCTCCCCGAGGACGACCCGAAGATCCGGCAGCCCGACATCACCCGCGCCAGGAAACTCCTGGGATGGGAGCCCAAGGTGAGCCTCGACGAGGGCCTCGTTCCCACCATCGCCTACTTCAAGGCCAAGCTCGGAGTCAGCTAGCCGCGAGGCGAGGTCACGGTAGACTCGCGATTCGCGAACACCGTCGGGGCGTAGCGTAGCCTGGTATCGCGCCTGCTTTGGGAGCAGGAGGTCCCCGGTTCGAATCCGGGCGCCCCGACCAGTTTCGAGCCACGCCAAGCTGTCTTCCGTGCGCGTCTGTCGAGCGCCCGTCCTGATTGGAGCCTGCGGGATCTCTACCGGCCAGGACGCGCTGCCCGCCTTCAGGCTGGCTGTGCGAGCCGCGAGATTGCTACGGCCGCCCTGAAACATGGAGGGCCTGCTATGAAACCCACGCAGGAACGGCCCATTTCGGGCACTTTTCGATCTGTCCTGAACCCCGGCTTTGGCCCAAGGACTTCCTGCAACGAGTCAAGGAGAACTTAAGGCATCCTAAACGGGCCTTCTCCCCGCCGGCCCACTGCTCACATCCGAAAACGACTTTGGAACACTGTACAGGCCAGGCTGCGCGCTCGCCGGGGTGACGGAGGTGGGAAACCCCTGCGAGACCGGTCGTCGCAGGCGGTTTCTCGAGAAGCGACACCTCGAGGATGGAGGGGGGCCAGGTGAGCGGCGGTGTGCGAGCGGTCGCGGGGCTGCGGCCGGTCGAAGGACCTCTGGAGCCGGGCCTTCGCGTAGGAGTCGCACAACTCCGTCTGCGACATTCCGAGCGATGAGGCGGCTAAGGTCGGCACACGACTTTAGTGCCGCCCGCAGACGCCGGGCCCGGCGCAGGAGGTCCTTCGACCGGTCGCCTCGCGGGCGCGGGCGCAAACAGATGACCCATTGCCCGCCCCCCGGGCCACAACTACCTTTTCGTGGCCCAGGGCCAGGCTGCTCCCTTCCCTCGGTCTCCTCGCCATCACGACCCGGGTTCTCCCCAACATCACGTCCACCGGACGTCAGTGGCTCGCAATGACGACTTCGGGACCCTCCGAGGTGGACAGGCGCGAACACGACAGTCGCAGGGGACTCTCAGGACGGGGCGGCCAGCGCGCATCGCTCTACCTCGTGGTGACGCGCACCCGCAGGGTGAAGCTCGCTGCGGTAGAGCGTGATCGCAGTGGCCTGTATGGCTGCGAAGGCGCAGTCGCGCAGTTCGGCAGCGCATCGCGCCAGTCCCGGATCGCCCCTATCGCCGCGTGCGCGCGCCAGGGTGAGGTGCGGCTGGTACGCCCGATCCTCGAGGGGAAGGTCGACAGCAACAAGGGCGCGACGAAGATCAGCGACGAGCGCCACGACCTGCTCGCGGTCGCCTTCCACTCCGGCCCAGAGCGTGCGCGGATGAGCGGGCCGGCCGAACACGCCGACACCGTGAATGCGCAAAGTGAGCGGAGGGTTCCGGCGCGCCGCTTCGCGAAGCGCGATTCGCACCGGCTCCACACGATCATCCGGCACCTCGCCCAGGAACACGAGGGTGAGATGGGGGACGGTTCGGTCCGTCCAGGCGGCACGGGCCGCGTGGGCGCGCACCCGGGCGATGGCCCCTCGAATCGCCGAAGCCGCTTCGGACCCGGCATCGATGGCCACGAAGAGGCGCTGCCCCACGCCGGGGCGCCCTATCGGCCGGAGAAGAGCGTTCGCTCGGCGGAGATGCAGGACGCAAGCGCGACCAGGGCGGCTATCAGGCACAGACCGCCTGCGGCCGAGGCCGCGATGGCGAGGCTCTGAGACACTTCGCGCGATTCGGACAACGTTTCGATGAAGATGAACTGACCGAGGAGCAGGAGCGTCCAGATCAGTTCTCGGGTCGCGTCGATTCGCAGGGCGGTCGTATCGCGTGCGTCGGGGGCCGGACCCTTTCCTCTCGCCATCAGGGCCCGGACCAGGCGCCACAACGCCGAGGTGAGACCGGTGAGAACCAGAACGCCGAGCACGAGGGGAAGAGTGGATGGCATCAGGTCTCCGTGGGGGGGTGGTACTCGATCGCGGATGTTAACCTCGGCCGCGTGGATGTGAGACGCGCAACGCTCGTCGCCCTGAGTCTTGGTTTCGCGGGCCTCGGCGGGTGCGCTGCACACCGGGGCCCCACGCTGGAGCAGACCCTGGCGAGGTACGTCCCCGCGGATCTGCGCGCCAGCGCGAATCGCGGAAGGGAGATCCTGGGACCCGATGGATTCCTGGCCATCCCGAAGGGAGTCCGCCGCGTTTGGGTCGATGTGGGCGCTCACCATCTGGAAACCACGAAAGCCGAACTGCGCTACCCGGACGTCGCGGTGATCGCGATCGAGCCCCTCAAGGAGGCCTGGGCACACTGGCCCGACTCCGACCGCGTCATCGGTATTCCCGTGGCCGTCTATCTCGACCGCGGCACCATGGACTTCCACGTGAATGCGCTCGACGACACCTCTTCGCTGCTTGAAAGCACGGGCGACGATCGCACCGGGGCGCTCACCAAAACCGTCGAGGTGCGCAAGGTCCCGGTCATCCGCCTCGAGGATGTCCTGAATGCGGTGCCCGAAGGAATCGCCATCGCCTACGTGAAGACCGATGTTCAGGGCGTCGATCTCCAGGTTCTTCAGTCCGCTGGAGAGAGCCTCCGAAGGGTCGAACGTGTGCGCTCGGAGGTCACGAACCTGGACGCCTACAAGAAGCTCGACGGCAAGGGCATGGCCACCGAGACGGAGATGAAGAGCTATCTCCGGAAGATGGGTTTCGACCTCATCGCCGAGGATGGCGTTCAGGCCGATCGGGGCTGGCTGGACCAGATCTACTTGAACCGCCAGAGGGCGTGGGTGGACCGGCTCTGGCACGACTTCCGCTTCGGAAGCGTCGCGAACTGACGTCCCGCGAGCAGCGGGCAGAAAGGGAAACAGGGACGTGAGCACCA
>JAIBCN010000179.1 GCA_019694155.1 Vicinamibacteria bacterium
CTGTCCCCGGAGCAGCGGGGCCGCTTCGAGGCCGACCTCAGGAAGCCGGGCCGCTCGTCGCGCGCGGCGCGGGCAGCCTTCGAATGCGTGGCCGAATCGCTCACCCTCCCCTTCGACGAAGCGATCCGCCGCGAGCGCGCGGTCTTTGGCGAACTGGTGGCGAGCCCCGAGTCGCGCGCGCTCCGTCACGTCTTTTTCGCCGAGCGCGAGGCCCAGAAGGCAGGCGAGCTCAAAAAGGGCACGACCATGCGGGCCATCCGCAGCGTGGGCGTGATCGGCTTCGGCACCATGGGCAGCGGCATCAGCATGGCCTTCGCGAACGCGGGGATTCCCGCGACGGCGATCGACGAGACGCAGGAGGCGGTGGACCGCGGTCTCGCCAGGGTGCGCTCGACCTGCGAGGAGGCGCTCGGCAAGGGCCGGATCAGCGCGGAGGAGTGCGCGTCGCGCATCGCCCTTGTTCGCGGTTCCACCGACTATCGCGACCTGGAGGCGGTCGATCTCGTCATCGAGGCCGTCTTCGAAGAGATGGACCTCAAGCACAAGGTGTTCGCGAAGCTCGACGAGGTGTGTTCGGACAAGGCCATCCTCGCCACCAACACCTCGAGCCTCGACGTCAACCGGATCGCCGAGGAGACGAAGGACCCCTCGCGGGTTCTGGGCCTGCACTTCTTCTCGCCCGCGAACATCATGAAGCTCGTCGAGGTGGTGCGCCCGGCCACGGTTTCGGCGAACGTTCTCTCGTCGTCGCTCGACGTGGTGAAGCGGATCGGCAAGATCGGAGTGGTGGTGGGCGTGTGCGATGGCTTCGTGGGCAACCGCATGCTGTATGCCTATCGCCGCCAGGCCGATTTCCTGCTCGAGGAAGGCGCCCTGCCCGCCCAGGTCGATCGCGTCCTGCGCGAGTTCGGCATGGCGATGGGACCTTTCCAGACGAGCGACCTCGCCGGCCTCGACATCGGCTGGCGGGTTCGCAAGCGGCAGGCGGCCACGAGGCCGAAGGACCTCCGCTATTCACCAATCGCCGATCGACTGTGCGAGATCGGTCGTTTCGGGCAGAAAACGCTCGCCGGGTGGTACCGGTACGAAAAGGGAAGCCGCGCCCCTCTGCCCGATCCCGAGGTCGAGGCCCTCGTGCTTCGGGTGAGCGGGGAACTGGGCTTCAAGCGGCGCGAGATCGACGACGAAGAGATCGTCGAGCGCTGCCTCGGAGCGCTCGTGAACGAGGGCGCCCTGCTGCTCGAGGAGGGCGTGGCCGCTCGCGCGGGCGACATCGACGTGATCTGGGTGCACGGATACGGGTTTCCGCGCCACCGCGGCGGCCCCATGCACTGGGCGGACGGCTTTGGCCTCGCGAGAATCGCCGCGGCCGCGGATCGCATGCACGCGGAGCAGGGGGCGCTCGTCCGGCCGTCCGCCCTGCTCAAGGAACTCGCCCGCGATGGGCGGGGATTTGGCGATACCCGGCCGGTCTGAGCCTCTCAGGCCGGCGCGCCGTCGACCTACCGTTTGCCTGTGATGGGCGCGCGGGTGAACCTCAGATCCCACACCCGGTCGACGCTGACGCTCATTCCCGTCACCAGGCCCTTGGGGCCCCTCAGGAAAAGGACCCCGCCGAGTTCGCCGGCGAAACCGTCCGCGAACGTCGGGCTGAGCACGATCCGCGTGTCCGGCCGGCGATGGATGACAAGCCGGCCGTCCTCGACGGTGACGCGGAGGGTCAGCTCCGCCTCATCGCTCGTGTACTCGCCCGCGAGTGGTGCGAGTTCGGCCGCCGTGGGACTCGCCGGTTGCACGCGATCGAACGCGATCACCTCGCCGCCCGAGGCAACGCGCATCCCGCGCACTGATCCGCCCGCGTCGCGCTCGAGATCGAGGCGTGCGCCGCCCGCCTGGAAGGCGTCCTTCGACACCGGCCGGAGGACGCCCGCTCCCTCGATCCGCAGGGCGCCGTCCTTGAACTCGACGGCCACCACATCGTTCCGGCGGCGGTCGCGGTAGAGGCCTGCGACCTCCCGCAAGCCCGACTCGGCCACCGTCACCCCCGGATCGGCAACCGGGGCCGGGTTCTTCAGATCGAGAAACAGGTCCGCGACCTGGTGTCCGAGGCCGGTCGCCGGGGCATTCGCGGCGTTGCACAGCACGGCAACCGAGATCTGCTTCGTCGGATACTGTCCGAGCCACGCGCGGTATCCCGCGGTGGAGCCGCTGTGGGCGACCTCGGGCACGCCCCGCCACGAGCTGATCCTCAGACCGAACGCGTACTCGATCTTCTCGCCGTTCGTGAGCCGCATGGTCTCGCGCTGGAGGTCGACGAGACCGCGTCCGCCCACCTTCGCGTGCACGGCGTTCTCGTTCCACCGCAGCAGATCGGACACCGTGGTGAGGAGGCCGCCGTTGCCGTGGACATTCTCGAAGGGCATGTCCATGGAGACGGCGCCCGACGCCCCCACGTCGTAGGCGATCGAACGGTCGGGCACCACCCGGGTGAAGTCGTCGCGCCACGAGGTTCTCGTCATCCCCAGGGGCTCGAACAGCATCTCCCGCGTGAAGTCGGCGAAGCTCTTTCCCGAAACGCGCGACACCAGAATGGCCGCGAGGTTGTACCCGGTGTTCGAGTACGAGTAGGCGCTGCCTGGAGGGAAGTTCAAGGAGCGCTGCCGGCTCACGATGTCGAGGACGTGCGCGTGGGTGTAGGCGCGCGACGTGCGCGGCCAGCCCACGATCGCTTCGATCGAGCCCCAGTCGCGAAGGCCCGAGGTGTGCGTGAGCAGGTGACGGACGGTGAGCGGCGTTCCGTAATCGGGGATCTCCGGGATGTACTTGCGCGCGGGATCGTCGAGCGCCACCTTCCCCTGCTGCACGAGGAGGAGGACGGCGGCCGCAGTAAACTGCTTCGACACCGAGCCCGCCTCGATGACGCTGTCCGGCCGGTTCGCGACGCCGTGCTCGAGATCGGCCATGCCGTAGGCGCGCGCCAGGAAGGGCCGGCCGTCACGTGAGACTCCCACCGTGCAGCCGGGCAGGGAAGTGCTGTCCCAGCGCGCGAAGACCTTGTCGACCTCGGCGATCACCGCCGCGGTCGGGCCGGCGGCGGGCTGGGCGATGGCGTTCCCCTGGGCGAGCAGGCTGATGAATGCGAGGAAGGCGAGCCGGCGTGGGGCGATGGGTGCAATGACCATGGCGGCATTCTGCCCGAGTCGGCGGCGGCCGGCACGCGGGGCGCCGCGTTTCCGGGTCCGTCCCGGCCTAAGATGCGCGCACGATGCTCAACAGGATCTGGGCCGGCTTCTTCTTCGTGGCGTTTCTGGGCGGCCTCTTCCGCTGGCTGGCGCTCGGGGAGGCCTCGGTGTGGGCGGCCATGGTGGGCTCGAGCTTCGACATGGCGAAGACGGGCTTCGAGATCTCGATCGGATTGACCGGGGTCATGTGCCTCTGGCTCGGCATCATGCGGATCGGCGAGAAGGGCGGCGCCGTCGCCCTGGTGGCGCGACTCTTCGACCCCCTGCTTCGAAGGCTCTTCC
>JAIBCN010000096.1 GCA_019694155.1 Vicinamibacteria bacterium
TCCACCGTGAGGTGCTGAGCGCTTTCTTCGCCGAAGCCTCGCTGCGCTTCGGGATCGCGTCGGCGAGGACCTTCTTGAGCTCCGGGCTCAGCGGCTTCACCTTGTCGAAGAAGCCTTCGACCGCGGGGGTGTGACCGTCCGCCTTCACCAGGGTGTTGAGAGCCTGCACGAGGTGCCAGGCCGGGCTGTCGATCTGCGCCGCGTAGCTCGAATGGACGTCCTTCGAGGGTCCCCGGCCCCACTTCGCCCCGGTCGAGACGAGTTCCAGCTCGCAGATCCCCTTCGCCCCGAGGTTCACCTGGACGCCGCCGTCCGGATCCTGGCTGCCGAGGGGAATGATGATGCCCACGCACTTCCGAAGGGCCGCTTCCACGGCGGGGTTGAACACGATCTCGGGGAAGTTCGGCGAGCCGATTTCCTCCTCGCCCTCCGCCACCATCACGAGGTTGATGGGCAGCTTCCGGCCCGCTGCCTTGAACGCCTTCATCGCGGCGAGGCACGCGGTCTGCGGCCCCTTGGTGTTGGTGGCGCCGCGGCCGATCATGACCTTGCCCACCCCGGGCCGGTCCACGATCCGGCCTTCGAGAGGAGGCGAACTCCACTCCGACGGATCGAACTGCTTCACGTCGTACATGAAGTAGAGACCGAGGGTGGTGGCCGCCCCGTTGTCGAGGGTGGCGAGCACTCCGGGCTTGCCCTTGGTCGGGATGAGATCGACCTTCGTGAAGCCGGCCTCGCGGGCGAGCTTCGCCATGTACTCGGCGCCCTGCGGGTAGCCGCGATTCTCGGCGGCGATGGAAGGCAGCGCGATCCACTCGCGCAGCGCCTGGATCGTGGCCTCGTGCTGTTTCGCGATCTCGGCGACCACACCCGCCTTGTCATCCTGGGCGAGGGCGACACCCGCGCCTCCGATTCCGAGAGCCACCGTGCCCGCGGCTCCGGCGATGGTGGTGTTGATGAAGTCCCGGCGAGTCACGTCCTGGGCGTTATCGGTCGGCATCGAGCACTCCTTTTCGAAGGTAAGGGGCGTCCCCTTGATTTCGATCACTATAGTCACGGCGCCCCAACGCCCGGCGCAGTTTGAATATCGACTTGGGCGTGGCCGATGGCGCCATCCGGGGGGCGCCCTCGCATAATCTCGCGGGATGCCGATACTGCTATCCGCGTTCGCCGGACTGCTTCTCTCGCAGCCCGCGTCCCCCGCCGCCACGGCCCTCCCTGATCCTCTGCAAGCCGGGTGGAAAGGCAAGCCCGTCTGCGAACGGCTTCTCGAAGACGACGCTCGCCGGGTTCTGCGCTGCACGTTTGCGCCGGGCGATGGCCACGATCGTCATTTCCACCGGCCGCACCTCGGCTACGCCTTGTTGGGCGGGCGCATGAAGATCAGCGACGCGAATGGCGTCCGCGAGACCGCGATCGCCACGGGAAGCACGTTCACGAGCACGGGAGTCGCGTGGCACGAGGTGCTGAACATCGGAGACACCACGGTTCAGTACCTGATCGTCGAGTCGAAGGCTCCGTGCCCCTGCGCGCCCGAGCGGGCGCCCCATCCCTAGTGTCCGGCCTCGTAAGTGCGCGACACATGGGACCGCCGATGCATCCCCGCTCGCTGCGTTGCTCGTCGTTGCATATGCCGATATGCGGCCTCCTCGGCGCCTTGCGATCGGGGCGCCTCGACGGTCGCATGTATCGCGGACTTACGAGACAGGACACTAGCCCGCGGCTGCGGTGAGTGCCTGCGCGATGTCGTGATGCAGGTCGGCGACGTCCTCGATGCCCACGGAGATTCGTACCAGACCCTCCGTGATCCCGAGGCGCGCGCGGGTCTCGGGCGTCACCTCCCGATGCGATGAACTGGCGGAGTGCGAGACGCCGGTCGCCACATCGCCAAGGCTCGTGAGGCGGATGCAGAGCTGCAGCGCATTCATGAAGCGAAACGCCGCTTCGCGAGTGTTCGCCCTGAGCTCGATGGACACGAGCGCTCCCGCATGTGGAGACCTCAGGACGCGGTCGAGCAGGCCGGAGGACGCGGCCTCGGACCGGTCGGGGTAGTGGACCCGCGCGAGATGCGGGTTCGTCATCAGGAGCCCGGCGAGCTGGCGGGCGTTGTCGCATTGGCGCTCGAGACGCAGGCCCAGGGTCTTGATCCCGCGCAGCAGGTGATGGGCCTCCCACACGCTCAGGACGCCGCCCACGAGCTTCATCACCCTGGCGAGCGCCGCCCGATCCGGCGCGCGACGCGCTACCACCACGCCGCCCATCGAGTCGCCATGCCCGCTCAGATACTTCGTGGCGCTGTGCACGACGAAATCCGCGCCGAGGGTCAGCGGCTGGCACAGGAAAGGCGAGGCGAAGGTGTTGTCCACCACGAGACGCGCGCCGGCTTCCTTCGCGATGACCGCGCAGGCGTGGAGGTCGCACACCTTGAGCAGGGGATTCGAGAGGGTTTCGGCGACGAGGGCCTTCGGCTTGAGAGCCAGCGCCTTCGCGCGCACTTCATCGAGATCCCCGAAGTCCGCGGTCACCGCCTTCACTCCGACGGGCGCGAAGATCTGATTCAGGAGCCCGAGAGTCGCGCCGTACAGGTCCTGCGAAGCGAGGACGGTGGAGCCCGGAGTCAGCTCGCAGGCGAAGAGCGCGGCGTGGAGCGCGGCCATCCCCGAGGCGAAGCCGACCGCCCCCTCGCCCGCCTCGAGGGTCGACATGGCGTCCTCGAAAGCCGCGACCGTGGGATTGCCGTGCCGGGTGTAGACATAGTCTCCGCCCTCGGCGGAGAAGACCTTGTCGACCTCCTCCATGCTGTCGTATGTGAAGGCCGCGGTCGCGTAGATCGGGGTCGCCACCGGCCGTCCGAGTGGCGCCCTCCGCCCTTCACCCGCGTGGACCATCTGAGTCCAGAGTCCGGTTCTGTTCTTCATTGCTTTCCCAGGGCCTTGGCGGCCCGGCCACGGCCATCGGCGGTCGCCCGCCTGGCCTTCAAGGCTGCGACTCTACCGTGGCCAGGAATCGATAGCTGCCGACTCTCGATACTCGAAGAGCGACGTTGATGTCGATGGACGCTCCGACGGCGAGGGGGCCGCCGGGAATGGTCAGGACCGCGTTCCAGCCGCCGCCAAGAGGCTGTGCGGGCGGCGTCGTCAGCGTGGCTCCGGTCAGGGAGGCCACACCGATAGAGGTTGGCACGCCGAGGACCACGCTCGAACTCGTGTTGGGACGCAAGTCCGACTGGGTGGTTCCTGGGGCGTAGCCTGGACTGTTGAGGGTTGTGAGTTCGACGAAGCGAAGGCGCAACGCGCTTATCGGAGCAGCGCTCGTGTTGGTGATCCGACGACGGAATTCGAGGCGATCATTGGGTGTCGTGATCCGCACGCGGTTCGGATTCAGGTTCGGACCGACCCTGGGTTCGATCAGCGTGATCGACACCCGGCTCATGGCGTCCGCTACTCCGTTGTTTCCCGGAGCGGGCGCGCCCAGTATGGACTGAACACCGTCGAAGATCGCACCGGTCGTGGACACGAGAACGA
>JAIBCN010000047.1 GCA_019694155.1 Vicinamibacteria bacterium
CGGCTTCACCGCCGACTACAAGTCGATCGACGTCAGCCTCAACAAGCGCTTCTCGAACAAGTGGAGCATGGTGACGTCCTTCATCAACACCTGGAGCAGCGAGTTCGGCACGTCCTACTTCGGCACCGGCGCGGGCAACAACGTGGGCTCGAGCGCGAGCCTCTTCGGAGGCCTCGCGGGCAACACCGGCTTCCCGATCACGCCGAACGGCAAGACCGACAAGTCGGACTTCACCTTCTGGAACTTCAAGGTCTCCGGCACCTACGAGCCGGGGTACGGGATCCGCCTCACGCCCGTGGTGAAGATCCAGCAGGGGTATCCCTACGGCCGCGTTTTCACCGCCAACGTCAATGGCGGCGGTGGCAACATCTCGCAGAACTTCCTGGCCGAGGACCTCACCGCCCATCGCCTGGAGACAGTGAAGCAGGTCGATTTCCGCGCGGAGAAGCGGTTCAAGCTCACCAACAAGGTGAACTTCAATCTCCTGTTCGATGTGTTCAACGTCATGAACGCGAACACCGAGCTGAACATCCGCGCCACCACCGGCACCATTACCATCAGCGAGAGCGGCGCCGTGATCCCGGCGCTCAACACGCCGACCACGATCCTGCCTCCGCGCATCGCCCGCATCTCGGGCCGCCTGAGCTGGTAGCCGGCTAGACGCACCGTCAGGCGCTGAACAGCGCGCCTGAGCCGCAAAAGAGGGCCTCTTCGGAGGCCCTCTTCGTTTCTGGGGATGACGCCCGGGCCGCGGCTATGATCCGGCGCATGTTCCCGAAGGGCTCGCCTGGTTCGGTCCCCGCGGTCGAGTCGGAGTCATAGTCCTGCTCGCCCTCCTCGCTCTCTCGACTCTCGTCGCGGCCGCGTCGATTCCCCTGTCTGTCGACCGGGCCGCGAACGACGCCCCGGTGACCTTCGGCGTGCCGTTCCCCAAAGGGGCGCTGCGCTCGCCGGACCATGTCCGAGTCCTCAACGAACGCGGTGTCGAGATCCCCTCGCAGGTGACCGAGGTGACCTCGTGGGCGCCCGCCGATCCGAGCATTCAATGGATCTGGGTCGACTTCCTCACCGAAGGATCGAAGCAGTACCGGCTCGAGTACGGCACGGCGGTCCGGCGGACCGCCGCCGTTCCAGGCACGCTGCGCATCGTCAACTCGCAGCGGCCGGCCGGAGGTATCGATGTCGACACGGGAGCGGTTCGCTTTCACGTGGCGCGGGGAGAAGGAGGCTTCATCGAGAGCGCGGAACTCGTGACGCAAGGCGGGTCCATCCAGGCCCTCAAGTCCCCGAAAGGCCGCGGGTCGTTCCTCGATCTGCTCGACGACTCGGGCAAGGACGCCTCGCGAGCGGTCGTCACCTTCACCACCATCGAGAAAGGCAGCGGTCCGCTGCATGCCATCCTGCGCATCGAGGGCGAGTACCGCTACGCGCGGTCCGACAACCGGCCCGCGCCCTTCGTGACGCGCATCCATGTCTGGGCGGGCAAGCCCTGGGTGAAGGTGCTGCACACCTTCGTCTACACCGGAGTTCCCGACAAGCGCCGCGTGCAGGAAGGACAGCACGCGCATGTGGCGACGCGCGGGTCGCCGCTCGTGATCGAAGACCCTTCCGACCAGGGTTTCGTTCAACCCAACGACCGGATCGCGGACGCGGGCGTCACCCTGAATCTCGCGGAGAAGCCGCTCATGGCCCGGACGGCGACCATCGAGGGCCCGTGGTGGCAGCCGGGAGCAGAAGCCCGGGCCGAGGTGGCGATCGGGGCGCTCCCGGTCTCGCTGACGCAGACGGGGCCGAAGCCCAACCGGATGCCTCCGGTACCCGAGTCGAGCGGCAGCACGCGCATCGGCGGCTTCCTGACGACACTCTCCGAGGGAACCACGGCGATGCAAAGCAGGCAGCGCGCGGCCGGCTGGTTCGACGTGGAAGGCGCGCGTACCGGCGTGGCCGCGGTCTTCAAGGACATCCTCCAGGAGTATCCGAAGGCCTTCAGCGTGCATCCCCAGGCGGACGCTCTCATCGTCTCGATCTGGCCTGAGACCGTCGAGCCCATGTCGTTCGCGCGCTACTCCATGAAGCCCGAGAACGAGGAGGGAGTCGAGACCCTGGAAAACGGGGCCACCGGGCTCGCGAAGACCACGGAGATGTCCTTCGCTCTCCACGCCCGGGGCGACTCGGCCGACGCGGTCAGAGCGGCGCGCGTGCTGGTGGACCCGCCCGTGATCTCGGCGGCCCCCCGGTGGTACGCGGCGAGCGGCGCTTTCGGCCGGCTCGCGCCGCGCTCCGATGCTCATCCGGAAATCGAGCGCGCGATCGACACCAAGTTCGACTGGTGGCTCTACAACCAGAGCTTCGTTCCCTGGTACGGGATGTGGGACTACGGCGACGGGAAGCTCAACTTCGACGCGGCTACCGGCACCTGGGATATCTGGGGCGACAACGAGCCGGCGGAAGATCTCCAGCTCTGGATGCAGTTCGTGCGCACCGGAGAAAGCCGCTTTGCGCGAGCGGCCCAGGCGCTCTCCCGGCACAGCATGGACATCGACAACATCCACTGGCCGGCGGCTCCCGCCTATCGCGGCGACACCAACACCTCCACGGACTACTGGAAGACGCTCGGACAGAAGGAGGGTTCGCCGTACGTGGGCCTGGGCCGCCGTCACGGCGCCCAGCACTGGCTGAAGACACTCTCCGCGCACGTGTGGGTGGCGGGGTGGCTGGCCGACTACTACCTCACCGGCGACCATCGCGGTCTCGACATGGCCGTCCAGACCGGGGACATGCACCTGCGCACCATCTTCGGCGAGCACGATCTCACCGGGCGAAGGCTCTACCTCTCCATCTGGAACCTGGGCGAGGTCTGGAACGCCACCAAGGATCCGCGATACAAGCGCGAGCTCGATCTTCGACTGGAGCGCCTGCTCGCCCTGCAGAAGCAGCAGGGCGATTCGCTGGTGGTCGAGCGGTACGGCTATTCCCACAACTACGTCATCCGCGGCCTCGATCGGTTCCTTTCCATCAACGACAGCGCGGCAACGAAGCGCGACCTGGAGGGCGCGATCGTCCGGCACGCGCGTCGAGTGCGGGACGTACCGCCCTTGAATCACCAGATGGAGTCGTATCTGTCGAGCCTGGGCGCGCTCGTGGCCGGCTACAACCTCACCCAGGACGAGGGAATGCTGCGGGAGATCCGGAAGCGTCTCGACGTCATGAAGATGGAACCGCTCGACCGTTCGATCTCCCAGGGATCGAGCCAGACGGAAATCGCCGCCGTCATCGAGAAGGCGTCGCATCTCCCGAACGACCCCGCGAGGCCGGGCGAGAGGGGGCTGTGGGCGGCGACGAACGGCCTGCGGGTCTTCGGGTGGACGCACGCGTTCACGCTCCCCTACGCTCTGCGAACGCTGGAAGACGTCGACTTGAAAGCCAAGCCCCCGCTGCGGAAGCCGGTGAGCACCCGCTGATGCGGCCGGCCCGCGAGGC
>JAIBCN010000150.1 GCA_019694155.1 Vicinamibacteria bacterium
TAGGTGTCGACGATGATCTTGCGGCCGGTCAGACCGCAGTCGCCCTGGGGGCCGCCGACCACGAAGCGCCCGGTGGGATTGATGTGGAACTTGGTCTTGTCGTCGATCAGGTTCGAGGGCAGGGTCGGGAGGATGATCTTCTTGAGCACGTCGTCCCGGAGCGCCTCGGTCTTCACGCGATCGTCATGCTGGGTCGAGATGACCACGGCATCGATGCGCTTCACCTTGCCGCCGTCGTATTCGACCGTCACCTGGCTCTTGCCGTCGGGACGGAGGTAATCGATTTCTCCCTTGCGGCGCGCCACCGACAGGCGCTTGGTGAGCTTGTGCGCCATCTGAATGGGCAGGGGCATCAGCTCGTCGGTCTCCGTGCAGGCGAATCCGAACATCAGGCCCTGGTCTCCGGCGCCACCGGTGTCGACGCCCATGGCGATGTCCGGGGACTGCTTGTCGATGGAATTGATCACCGCGCAGGTCTTGTGATCGAAGCCGAACTTGGCCCGGGTGTAGCCCACGTCCTCGATGGTCGCGCGCACGATGGCCGGAAGATCGGCGTAGGCGTTGGTGGTGATCTCTCCGGCGATGAACGCGAGGCCGGTGGTCACCATGGTCTCGCAGGCGACGCGGCTCATGGGGTCCTGGGCGAGAAGCGCGTCGAGAACCGCGTCCGAGATCTGGTCGGCGATCTTGTCGGGATGACCCTCGGTGACGGACTCGGACGTGAAAAGGTGGCGGTGCTTGTTCATTGAACCTCTTTGATCAATTCGTTTAGCCGGATGAACGGGTGGACTGGACTCCCGATCGAGCGCGCGAATCTTACCTTCTCGGACGGCCGCGACCGAAACCAGCCGGCCTCAGGCCCGCGGATGGAACTTGTCGAATACCTGGCGCAGCCGTTCGCGGGTCACGTGGGTATAGATCTCCGTGGTCGAGATGTCCGCGTGGCCGAGCATGGCCTGCAGGGCGCGCAGGTCGGCGCCGTTTTCGAGGAGGTGCGTGGCGAAGGAGTGGCGCAGGACGTGAGGTGTGAGGATCCCCGCCACTCCCACACTCAGCGCGTGCCGGCGCACGATCAGCCACAGGCCCATCCGGGAGAGCCCCCCACCCGAGTGATTGAGGAAGAGCTCGCGGGTGCTCTTCTTCTTCAGCAGCCGCGGACGCCCCTCCCGCTCGTACCGCAGGATCGCGGCGAGGGCGCTCGATCCTATGGGAACGAGGCGCTCCTTCCGTCCCTTGCCGAAGATGCGCAGGAGGCCGACATCCGGATCGATGTTCTCGGTCTTCAGATGCGTCACCTCGGACGCGCGCAGGCCGCTTGCATACATGGTCTCGAGAATCGCCTTGTCGCGCAGCCCTAGCGGCGTGCCGAGGTCGGGTGCCTGGAGAAGAGCCTCGACCTGGGTTCGATTGAGGAAGCGCGGGAGGGGCTTGAAAGGCCGCGGGGAGCGCACGTTCTCCATCGGGTCTTGAGCGAGCTTCTCTTCGCGGACCAGGAAACGGAAGAAGCCCCGAATACCGTGCACGGCCCGCCCCGCCGAGCGCGCGGAGAGGCCGAGCGCCCTCAGGTGGGCCAGAAAGACCGTGATGTCCCGCGGTGTGATCGCCTCTATCGCCTGTTCGCGCGAGACGGCCCAGGCCTGGAGCTTCTGGAGGTCGGAGCGATAGGCGGCGATGGTGTTGGGCGAGAGCCCTCGCTCTGCGCGCAGGTGGTTCAGATAGTCGCTGATCCTCGGGTCCTCGACGGGCAGCGAGGCCGACGGCGCGCGCGTCATCGCGCGAGACGCTGCCGGACCAGACCCATGACACGGGTCGCTTCGGGAACGCGAAGCAGGACGGCGAGCCCCAGGTAGGTCCCCGCCCCCAGGAACACGGGGACGAGGGCGCCCATGAGTCTGTGCGGGAGGCCCGCGCCTTCCTGCCCGACGCCGGCCATCGCTCCCAGGACCACTAGGCACATGAGCGCGGAGGCGAAGGAAAGGGAAAGGAGGAAGCGAAGATCCAGCCGCCTGAGGAGCGACTCGGGGCCTCGATACATCATCAGGAGAAAGCCGCCGTTCGTGAGATTCCCGAGCGCCATGCCGAGCCCCGCCGCCTTGAAGCCCATGGTGTCGAAGAGCAGCGACAGCGTAGCGAGGTTCGCGCCCACGGCGAGCAGGCTCGCCGTGACGGGGATGCGCGGCTGCCGCACGGCGTAGAAATAGGGCACGAAGACCTTGGTCGAGGCATAGGCCACGAGACCGATCGACATCCAGGCGAGGGCGGTGGCGACCGCCGAAGTGTCTCCCGCGGTGAAGGCCCCCCGCTCGTAGATCAGGCGGACGATCGGGCCGCCCGCGAAGATCAGTCCGAGGGCGGACGGCAGGGTGAGGAACACCAGGAGCCGGAGGGCCTGCGCGATCTGGCCGTGGGCCTCGGCCGCGTCTCCCATGGCGATGAGCCGCGAAAGGCGCGCCCCCGCCACGGTTCCCACCGCGACTCCGAAAAGGCCCATGGGAAGGTAGAGCAGGCGGAAGGCGTAGCCGAGCCACGCCACGGCGCCCGGCTGGGTCGACGTGAAGTTCGTGCTCACGAAGATGTTGATCTGCACCGCGGCGAGGCTAAGGGTGGCCGGCGCCATGGTGTAGAGGATCTCGCGGATGAGAGGGTCGTCGAAGCGGAAGTCGGGTCGGAAGGAGAAGCCCTCCCCCCGTAGCGCGGGCCACTGGATGAGGAACTGCGCCGCGCTGCCGATGAGAGACCCGGCGGCCCAGCCATACGCGATCTGCTCCGGGTTGAGCCCAAGCGCGTGCAGGATCGTGACCACGACGATATTCACGAGATTGAAAATGGCCGGTGCGATCGCGGGCATCGTGAACCGGTCGCGGGAATTGAGCATCCCCATCGCCACCGCCGCGAACGAGATGAAGGGAAGGATAGGCATCATGACCCGCGTCAGCTGGATCGAGAGATCGCTCTTCCCCTTGATGCCCAGAAACCCGGGCGCGATGGCCTCCACGAGGAGCGGTGCGAGCAGGATGCCGAGGCTGCACAGCATGGTCAGCACGATGGCGAGAAGAGTCAGCAGCCGGCGCGCGAGGTCGAAGCCTCGCTGCGGACTCTCGTGATCGGCTCGGGAGTAGGCCGGTATGAAGGCGGCGGACAGGGCGCCTTCCGCGAACAGGTCGCGAAGGAGGTTGGGAATGCGGAACGCGATCAGGTAAGCCTCGGCTTGTGGGCCCGCCCCCAGCGTAAAGCCGAGCAGTTGCTCCCGGATCAGCCCCAGCAGCCGCGAGAGGAGAGTCCCGGCGGAAAGCAGAACGGTCTTCGCGGTGAAGTCCGACCGCGACCGGGCGCGGCCCTCGTGATTGGCGGGCGTTTCAGGTAGACTCACGGGCTCACAAGATCGAAACGGCGGGGGTTTGCCCGCACAAACACAGGGTTTAGCGTCAGAAGAGGTTTTTCAGCGTGGCGAATCACGACTCCGCACTCAGGCAAATGCGCCGTTCCCGTAAGAAGCGCGCCATCAACCGCGCCAACACGGCCCAGCTCAAGACCCAGGTCAAGAAGCTGCGCGCGGCCATGGAAAAAGGCGATGCCGCCTCGGCGAAGGCTCTCGCCTCCCCCACCTTCTCCGAACTGGACCGCGCCGCCAAAAAAGGCGCCATCCACCGCAACGCCGCGAGCCGTACCAAGTCGCGCCTCGCGCGCAAGCTGAACGCGGTCAGCGCTCAGTAGTTCCGTCCGATTCCGTTCCCGCGGCGCGCAACCCCGCGGGAACCCGAACGGCCCGGCTGGACCGGGCGTCAGGCGCGTCCCCCGCTCGCCACCCTGGCGAGTGCGTGGGTGAGCACCGGAACCGCCGGAGCCGAGAGCTTCAGCCGCCTGTCGGCCTCCGCGAAGATCGCAAGCGCGCGCCCGATCTCGGCCTCCGACCAGGCCCGCGCCGCGCGCTCGGTGTCCGCCACCTTGAAGGGAAAGATCCCGAGCTGCGAACCCGCATCCGCACTCGAGACCCCGGAGGCGCGCAGGGCCCGGAACAGGGCGAGCTTCCTCACGGTGCCGTGTAGGGTGGCAAGCACTCTGAGCCCCGCCTCCCCCTGGCGAAGGGCCTCGTCGAGAAGGCCCAGGCTCTTTCGCTTGTCTTTGAGCATCAGGGCATCGGCTAGGAGGTAGAGGGGAGGGCTTGAGGTCACGGCTACGCTTTCCTCGGCGCCCCGGCCGGCGGGGCCCTGGTAGAGCAGCATCTTCTCGAGCTCGCTCACGATCCGTCCGAGCGAAGGTCCGCTCTGTTCCACCAGATCCTTGAGCAGATCGTCGGGCACGCGCAACCCGAGAGCCTTCGCCTCGGCGAACGCGGCCATGTGGAGCGCCTTGCCCTTCAGATAGTCCACGTCGATCAGCTCCGCGGCTTTGCTGATCTTCTTCCACATCCCGAAACGCCGGTCGGTCTTTCGAACCACGAAGATCAGGGTGGACGAGGGGTCGAGGTCGGGGAGGTCGCTTGCCGGGGCGGTCGCGGTTTTCCCTGCGCCTTTGCGCTTGCCGCCTTTCTCCTGGGGCTCCTCAGCCGGCTCTGGAAGGTCCGGCCCCTCCTCGGCGGCGTCCTCCTCGGGGTCGCGCCCCCCTCCGCCCCGGAGCTTCTCCGCGTGGCGGACGACCACCACGGTGCGGTCCGAGAAGAGAGACCTCGAGGCGGCGGCCGTGAAGACATCAGCAAACGACGACTCGTCGCCCCAGAGACGGACGATCTCGGAGGCGTCGATGTCACGATCCTCGAGCACGCCGGCGAGCGCACGGTCGGCGCGCAGAGAATCCTGGCCGAGGATCAGGACGATGGGAGAAGCTGCCTTGGCCACGCGGGTCGTAGTCTAAAGGCTCACCCCACCTGGGAGAGGCCGAAGCGTCGCGTCCATTCCCCGCTCCGAGCGTACCTTCGCAGCGGGTGAGCGTCGGGCGCCGTCTTCCACCAGGCGTCGGCGATGTCGCGCGCACGGATCAGGAGTTCTCGGTCCCTCACGGGATCCCCCGCCTGGAACAACCCCCGTCCCGACTGACGCGTTCCGAAGAACTCCCCCGGTCCGCGGATCTCGAGGTCCTTCTCGGCCAGGAAGAACCCGTCCTCGCTCGCCACGATCGCGTCGATCCTCTGCTTGGCCTCGTCGCCCGGGTACGCGCGGGTCACAAGGAGGCACTCCGAGGCGTGCCGGCCGCGCCCCACCCGTCCCCGCAACTGGTGGAGCTGGGCGATGCCGAATCGCTCGGCCTGCTCGATCACCATCAGGGTGGCATTCGGCACGTCGACCCCAACCTCGATCACGGTGGTGCTGACGAGCACCTGCGTCTCGCCCCGGACGAAGGAATCCATGACCGCCCCCTTCTCCTCACTCGGCAGGCGGCCATGAAGCGCGGCGATCCGCGCCCCGGGCAGCCAATTCCCCCATTCACGGGTCAGCTGGGTCACCGCCCGCACATCGGCGAGCTTCTCGGACTCCTCGACGAGAGGACAGACCACGTACACCTGTCTCCCCTGGGCCAGGTGCTGTCTCGCCGTCTCCACGATCCGGGCGCGCTGCGAGTCGAACCGGTGCGACGTGCGGATGGGCATGCGGCCCGGAGGTTTCTCGTCCAGCACCGATGTGTCGAGGTCGCCGTGGAACGACAGGGCCAGCGTCCGAGGGATGGGGGTCGCGGTCATGACCAGGGCGTGAACACCCTCCCCCTTCCTGCGGAGTTCGTCGCGCTGGATCACGCCGAAGCGATGCTGCTCGTCGATGATGGCAAGCGCCAGGGACTTGAAGACGACGTCCGGCTCGAAGAGGGCGTGGGTTCCCACGATGATCTGCGCGTCGCCTTCCGCGATGGCGCGCAACGCCTCCTTTCGCTCCTTGGAACGAAGCCGCCCGGAAAGCCGCGTGACCCGCACCCCGGCCGGAGCGAGAATCCTCGAGAGAGTGAGGAAATGCTGATCGGCCAGAACCTCGGTGGGCGCCACCAGCACGGCCTGCCGCTCGTTCGCGACGGGCAGGAGCATGGCGAGGGTCGCCACGATCGTCTTCCCGGAGCCCACATCGCCCTGCAGGAGACGACTCATCTCGCGGCCCGACTCGAGGTCCGTCGCGATTTCCTTGAGCACGCGCTTCTGCGCCCCCGTGAGGGGAAAGGGCAGGACGCGCTTCGCCGCCGTGCGGGCCGCATCGTTCGCGCGCAGGACGACTCCCGGCTGACGGTCCAGGCGCTTGGCCGCAAGTCCGACCGCGAAGAGAAAGAACTCCTCGAGGATGAGGCGCAGATGACCTCGTGAGCGCGCGCCGTTCATGGCGGCGAGGTCGGCGTCGGACGAAGGGTCGTGGACGGCAACGAGAGCTTCGCGGATTCCAACCACGCCGAGCGCCGTGCGCAGGTCCTCGGTCAGCAGATCGGGCTCGCCGTAACCGCCGGGCAGGGAACGGATCAGGTTCGTGAGAAGACGCCGCCAGATCTTCGGGAGAAGCGTCCCGCGCTTCTCGTACACAGGGACCAGCCGGCCCATATGGATAGCGTCGTCGATCCCCGGGGCCGCGGTCTCTTCGGTCGCAGCCTCCTCTCCGTCGTCGAGGATCTCGGAATCAGGAGAGTGAAGAGCCAGTCCCCCACCGTAGCGATCCCACTCAGGCGCGCCATACAGGACGACCCGGCGGCCCACCTTGAACGACTCCTTGAGGTAGGCCTGACCGAAGAAGACGCACTTGATCCGGCCCGAAGCATCCTCCACGACCGCTTCGAAGATGGGCATGCGACGCGCCCGCTTCAGGCTCACGGCCACGATGCGCCCGCAGACCGTGGTCCGCACACCCGCGCGGAGCGTCCTGATGGGCGCGAGATTGGACCGGTCCTCGTAGCGGCGCGGTAGGACGAGCAGGAGGTCGTGCACGGTGGCGATCCCATCGGCGAGGAGGGCGCGCGCGCGTTCGGGGCCCACGCCCCTGACGAACTGGACCGATGTCTCGGGACGGAGCTCCGGAGTGACCGCGGATCCGGGCCGGCGAAGATCTCGGGGCGGTGCGCTCATCAGGCGAGGCCGCCCTCGTCAGTACTCGACGGTGGCCTGGGCCTGTTGCGGTCGGATGCGCTTCGCGGCGTACGGGAGGCGGAAGGGAGCGCGGATATCGAACCCGTTCGGCCGCGCGGCGTCCACGGTGGCGCGGGCCACGATCTCACCCAGCATCGAGGGCGACACCGGCACCGGGCCCACCTGCGCGCTCACCACCTCGAACTGGCCGAAAACCCGATCGCTCTTGAAGTCGGCCACGATTTCCGCCGGCATGTCTCCGCCGAGGAGTCCCAGGAAAGAAGCCGCGCCCGCGGCCTTCTCCTTGAGTTCCTGGAATTCAGAGAGATTCGCGAGGCCGCGAAGTTCGAGCCTTCCTTCGCGGAGGACGATCCGGACCTCGCGAAGGCCCCGCGGCACCTTCTCGGCGAGCGCGAACCGCACGTACGAGTTGAGCTCCGACTCGTAGATGCTCACCGGCACGCGCTTCGCCTTGGGATCGTGCTCGAACTTCTCGAGCATCTCGAGCTTCTTGCCGAAGGCGTCCGACAACTCGCGGCTGAGGCCGCTCCGCGGCGCCGCCGGATTGGGCCCGCCGGACTGAAAGATCAGCGCGGCGAGAAGCAGCGCCGCTGTCGCGTTCATGCGGCGATCGCCTTCAGGAAGGAAGTCCCCGGGATCTTCCCCGCCAGGTCGAAGTTCTCCGCCAGGGTCGCCGCGATGTCGGCGAACGATGTCCGGTCGCCGAGAGCGCCGGCTCGAACCTTCCGGCCTGCCACGATGAGGGGAACGTACTCACGCGTGTGGTCGGTGGACTCGTCCGACGGATCGCAGCCGTGATCGCCGGTCAGGATCAGGAGGTCATCCTCGCGCAGAGCAGCCAGAAGGTCGGGGATCCGGGCATCGAGCGCCTCGAGGTTGCGCGCGTAGCCCTGCACATCGTTGCGGTGGCCGAACAGCGTGTCGAAGTCGACGAGATTCGTGAAGACGAGGCCGCGGGGCCAGCGTTTCAGGGCCGCGATCGTGCGGTTCACGCCGTCGTCGTCCGACACCGTATGCACCGCTTCCTGGATGCCCCGTCCCGTGAAGATGTCTTCGATCTTCCCGACGCCGTATACGGGCAGCGAGGCGGCGGCGAGATGATCGAGCAGGGTCTTGCCGGAGGGCGGCACCGGGAAGTCCCGCCGGTTGGGCGTGCGCTTGTACGACGCGGCGCCCTCGCCCACGAAGGGGCGGGCGATCACCCGGCACACCCCGAACTCCTCGCCGCAGGCCAGCCGGTACGCTATCTGGCAATATCGATAGAGCTCCTCGGGCGGAACGACCTTCTCGTGCGCGGCGATCTGGAACACGCTGTCGCCCGATGTGTAGACGATGAGATCGCCGGTCGCCACGTGCTGCTCGCCGAGCTCCTTGAGGATCTCAGTTCCCGACGCGGCCTTGTTGCCGAGGATCCTGCGTCCGGTCTCCTTCGAAAAACGGTCCGTCAGCGATGGCGGAAAGCCGCCCGGGTAGAGCTTGAACGCTTTCTCCGTGAGAAGCCCCATCATCTCCCAGTGCCCGGTCGCGGTGTCCTTGCCGGCGCTTTGCTCCGCGAGGCGACCAAAGCCCGCGCGGGGCGCCGCCTCGCGCGCCGCTGAACAGGTGGGCGGGAGGTTTCCGAGTCCCAGGGCGGCGAGATTTGGAATCCTCGCATGTCCGAGGCTGAGCACGTGGCCGAGGGTATCCGCATGCGCATCACCGAAGAGATGCGCGTCGGGGGCGGCGCCTACGCCCAGGCCGTCGCACACGACCACCACCGCCCGCTGGTACGGGCCGCTCATCTTGAACTCCGTCTCACGGCGTGTCGGATCACTCTTGCTTCCCCATGTCCTGCCCCGCGACCCACCCGGCCACGCGCTTCGCGGCCGCGGCGCTTTCGGCGAACCACTCGACGTCGAACTGCCGCCGGAAGTACGTCATCTGACGCTTCGCGTACTGCATCGTCGAAGTGACAATAGCACGCTGAAGTTCATCGTCTCGGACTGCGGATGCCCCTCCGGAAGCGATGGACGCGGCCGCCTCGCGATAGCCGATGGCGCCCAGGGGACGAGGCATCGGGCCCCCCTTCGGCGCCCGTTCGAGCGTCCGGCGCGTCTCTTCAACCAGCCCGCGCCCGATCATTCCCGCCACTCGCGCGGTGACCCGCTGCCGCAGTTCCTCCCGGCCAGGATGCAGCCCCACGATGAGCGCATCTCCTGAATACGCGGGACGTCGCTCCTGCTGCGCCCGGGTGAAAGGCCGGCCCTGAGCGAAGCACACCTCCAGCGCGCGCACGATCCGCACCCGATCGCGCGGCTGCGTCCGTTTCGCGTACTCGGGATCCCGATGGGCGAGAAGCCGGTGAAGGCGCGCCGGACCATGCCGCTCGGCCAGCGCTTCGAGCCTGCGGCGAACGGAGGGGTCGCTGGCTCCCTGCTCGAAGAGTCCCCTCAGCAGGGCGGTCAGGTAGAGCCCCGTGCCGCCGGTGACGATGGGCAGCTGCCCGCGTCCGCTGATTTCAGAGATGGCCGCGCTGGCCAGGCTCGCGAAGAGGGCCGCGTTCATTTCCTCGTGGGTGTCGAGGATGTCGATCAGGTGGTGAGGGACTCGCGCGCGATCCGCCGCCGAGGGTTTGCCGCTGCCGATGTCGAGGCCGCGGTAGACCTGCACCGAATCACAGGACACGATCTCGCCGCCGAGGCGAAGCGCCAGGTCCATGGCGAGGTCCGACTTCCCGCTCGCTGTGGGCCCGACGACGGCGACGATTCTCTGCGCCCTCAGCTCCGGCTCCACAGACGCCAGGCCGCCAGGAGAACGAGGAGCAGAGTCACGATTCCGAGACCGCGGATCTGTGCGTCGGGCAGGCGGGCCAAGGTTGAGCGGAGTCCCCGGACGGAGAGCTTCAGACCTCGATGAGCATGCTGTCGGGTCGAAGCGCCTTCAGGATGTTGGCCTCGTGATCCGCGCCGATGCTCTTTCGCACCGCGAAGAGCATGGCGTAGAGAAGCTCGTTCAGGGTGTTCGTGAGCTGAAGAGAGCGCTCGGCCTCCGGGATCTGCGCGAGCGCCAGCATCAGGGGCGCCGGATCGATGATGCCTCCCTTGGTCACGCGACAGGCGGGCATGAGTCCACCGGCGGCGTGCAGTTCGCTGACCGCGCTCTGGAGCGTGGCATCCGCCTCGGGACCGGTCTCGCGCAGCAGATAGCGATAGATGTAGGCGTACATGGAGTTGTACGCGGCGAGAGCGGACTCGGAGACGTTCCTTCCTGCGGGCTCCCCCGCCGCCCGGATCTTGCGCCCCCGCACGCGCAGGAAGCCCGCGCAGAAGAGCGCGTAGAGCGTCTTCTGCGTTTCGCCGTCGCCGATCTCGCTCTCGCGGCAGATCTCCGAGACCGAGCGCTGGCCGTCGACCATCGAGAGGATGTGCTTCTCGTAAGGCTCGAGACCGCTCAGGTCCGCCTCCTTGACGCCTTCGAGGATGAGGCCCGGGTCCGGGTAGCGGCCTTTGAGCGCGCCCTCGGGGTCGATGCGCCGCAGGCCTTCGAGAACCAGGACCAGAGGATCGAACGAAACCGTCACCTTCTCCTTCTGGGGCAGGCTCGTGGACTCGAAGACGAAATCGCCGGAGGGCCACTCGAAGAGACTGAAGACGATCTCGCGTACCTGGGTTTCCACCCCTTCCCACAGATCCTGCGGGGCCATGGCGCCCATCTCGATAAGCACCTTGCCCTGCCGTCTCCCGTGGGAAATCTGCTGGAGCGAGAGTTCGTACTCCTCGACGCTTATCTTCCCGAGCCGAAGCAGAGTCTCGCCGAGCCGGTCATTCGGGGAATTGCTGGTCGCGAAAACCACGCGTCCGTTGTGAAAGTAAACGGCCTTGCGCGTGCCCTCCGTTTCCACGGAGAGAATGCCGGTGGAGCCGGTCTTCCGGAGCTGGATCAGCAGTTCCGGGAGAGGAAGGGCTGACAGGTTTCCCTTGAGCCCCTGCGCCGTGATGAACGGCACGAGGCGCCGAGGAATCGCGTCGGTGTGTGGGCTCATGGCCATCGGTTCAGGTGGAGTCTAAATGGGAGGAGCGGCGCGCACGAGGTCGATTCCCGAATAGTAGTGCTTCAGGATGTCCTCGTAGGTGGCGCCCGCTTGGGCCATCCCGAACGCGCCCACCTGGCACAGGCCCACCCCGTGGCCCCACCCCTTGCCCGTGAAGACGAACTGCCGCACGGAGCCGTCTTTCGCGAGCTCGCGGTCGATCACGAACAGATTCTCCCGGACTCCCAGGGCGAAGCGGACCTCCAGCCCCTTGAGCACGATCTCGCGCTCCGTGCCCTGAACGGCGAGCTCGATGACGCGGCCCGAGACCCCGGTTCGCCTCACTTGGAGGTCGAGGACGCGTCCCGCCTTCCCGTAGCGCTCCATCGACTTCGCGATCTGCGCGGGGGTGAGCCTCTCCTCCCATCGGTAGAGGCGCGAGGAGCGGTCGGCGGATGGCCCCATCCGGCTCTGCTCGGCCACGAGGAAGGCGAGACGCCCGTCGGTCAGGATGTACCGGACCTTGTCCCCCTGCGTGAGCGCCAGCTCTGACGCCGCGACGGGCGTGCCTGAAAGATCGCGGAAGAGGCGAAGGCGGTCGGAAACGCGAACGGCCTGGATGGTGTCGTTCGTGCGGAACCGGAACTCCCCCTCGCTGCCGCCCGCGAACTCGGCGCGGTCGAGCGACGGTGGGCCCATCCGCAGCGCCGATCGGGCCAGGATGCCGATGGCCGTGCTCCGCAGGATTCGCCCGCCGGGCGCCAGGCTGCCGCTCGCCGACGGCGTGAGCACCTCCTCCTGGATCAGGATCGCGGCGGCGCGGGCCTCCTCCGGACTCGCAAAGTCCTTCTGATCCTCGGACTGCCGGAGAAACTCGACGTCGCGCTCCGAGAGCAGGCGATCCGCCCGCTCGTTCCAGCAAAGCGCCCCCGACACGTAGACGAAGAACGCTCCCCGGCGGCCGAGGTCGCTCCCCTTCTTCGCCTCACACCCCTTGCGCCCGAGAGAGCGCAGCAGGCGCTGCGTCCAGGCCTCGGCCTCTTCCGGCCGCAGGGCCTCGGTGAGCCAGACGGCACTCTCGGCCGCGCCTCCGATCACGTCGAGGGCCATGAGAAGCGCCACATCGCGGTTGATGCCGGGCTCCGGTCCCAGCTGAGCGATCTTCCCGTTCGAACGGATCACGGCCAGGCGGTCCCGTTCAGCCACGCACTCGACGCCCTTCAGATACGCCTGGGTCTGGGTCGGGAACATGTTGAAGCCGTCCTCGGTATGACCGCCGCAGGTGGAGGTGTAGAGCGCATTGATGAGCTCGCCGCGGTACTGCGCGACGATTCCCGCGGTTTCGGCGATGGCCTGGTCCGTCAATGGGTGCTCGGTGCTGAACCCCCGATACACCTGGCACGCGGGCGTCGCGCAGATGTCGTACCCGCGCTCCTTGTACTGCCCCATGTTCCGTAGCGCGTAGGTGCGCGCCGCGACGGCCTGGGCCTTGAGGGCTTCGATCTGCGGAAACTGGCCGGGCGAAAGTTCGTTCGGCACCACGCCGCGAAGGTAGTCCTCGAGGTTCAGGACATTCACGGCGGTGACGCCGCCGCTCCCCGCGCGAACCTCCACGTAGCCGCGCACGGGAGAGGTTCCGATAGCAAGCTTCTCCTCTGGATTGACGGTCTGAAGGACCACGGCTGGGGCCAACTCGCCCGTCTCGATGACGCGGACGAGTCCGGCGGCGGCGCCCGCCTCGTTCTCGGTGGTCACGAAGGCGCCCGAGAAGCCAAGCGCGTCGATCTGGCGCGAAAGCGCGGCGGCGTCCTCGCGGGCCGGAAACGATCCGGCCTTGACCTGATACGTGCGGGTCGCCTCGTTCCAGACCGGCTCGACACCGAGGCCCGTGGCGTCCGCGATCTTTCTGGCCGCCTGCTGAGCGGTCGCAAGGTCGGTCAGGCTCGCCGCCTGCACGCGGAACTTCACCGCAGCGCCCGCCGCCGGGTTCGCGAGTTCGAACGTGAGCCGCTGGGCCGTCGAGCTGCGCTGTCCCACGAGAACCCGCATTCCCGAATCCGCCCCGCCGATCGACACGCGGGCCACGTCCACGTTGAAGCCGATGCGGATGGTGGGAGCGACGAGAGAGCGGGAGAGGTCGGGCGTTGGAACGGCCGGCCGGGCGGAGGGAGCAGGGGACGGCACGGGCGATGGCGAGGGGCGCGCCGCCGCCGGAGGCGTGGGGCCGCGCGGCTTGGCCTTGGGCGCGCCCGAATGGCAGCCCGAGGCAAGTGCCGCGGCCAGGCCCGAGAGGAACAGGAAGCGACGGACGTTCATCGAGAGACTCTAGTAGACGAAGGTCACCCGCATAGTGACGCTGGGCGCCGGATAATCGTCGGGGAGGGCCAGCAGGTCGCTCCCCTGCAGAGCGTTCGAAGCGGCGCGGTCGAGCGCGGGCATTCCGGATGAAGAGAGCATGGTGATCTTCGTGATCTTCCCCGAGCGATCCACGGTGAACTCGATGCCCACCTGGCCGCGCACTCCGAGGCGCGCGGGCTCCGGGATGATCCAGTTGCGGTAGACCTCGCTCTTGAAGTGATTGATCCAGCGGGTGAAGTCCGCTCCCTCGGGGTCGAAGAAGAGCGGGCCCATCTGGTAGCCGGGAATCTCCATCTGAGACATGTCGCGCCGCTCGCGCAGGGCCCGTTCCACGCTTCGCGTGGACGCGCTCAGAATGCCCCCGGACGGACCCGTCAGCCTCGAATCATCGGCCCGCGAGAGAGCATTCGCACCCGAGGCAGGCAGCGGAAGACCCGTGTTCTGCGCATCCTCGCCCCGCCCCTCTCCCGTCCGTTTCTCGGACTCCGGCATCGCCTCCTGCGGCACGGAACGATCCTGCGCGGTCTTCGTCCCGCGCCTTCCGATATCCCGGTCCCGTTCCAGACGGATCTCCTCCGCTCGCTTGTCCGACGCCTCGCCGATGCTCATCCTGGCCGATTTGGGGGGCGGCGGCGGCGTGGGTACGGGTTTCGGCGGAGGAGGCGGAGTCGGTTGGGGCTCGGCCTTCGCGACCACGCGGGGCGCCGGGGGCTTCGCGAGCTGCGGAGGGAGAAAGAAGGCGCGCCGGACTTTTGGCTTCTCTTCCTCGGTCTGGGGCAGGGTTTTGTGGGGCTGGATCAGGAAGAGGAGGGCCAGGGCCACCGCGTGGACGGCGAGGGAGCCCACCACGAACGGATCATGGCGCGGACTCTCGATGCGCGGTATGGGCCGCCTCGGGTCCTCCGTGGTTTCGGTGACCTCATCGACTTCGTTGAAATTGAATACCGCCACGATCTGAGCAGCGATGTTCTCAGGACTGGCCGGTTGGACCCATGCCGCTCATTCTGTCGAGGATCTCTTTCGCCATCCTTAAGACGGCGAGGCCGTCGGCGCCGGAAACGACGGGCGGGTGCTTCCCCGCTGCCGCGTCCATGAACGATCTCGCCTGACGGCGCAGGGGCTCGCTCTCGGGATCGTCGGGGCCGGAGCCGATGGCGTCCATGCCGATCTCGGGTGTCCCGCTGGCGCCGATCACCAGCTTCGCGACCTGGGCCTTTCGGGTGATGAAGTCGCAGGACGCGTAGAGCCTCGATCCGAAGACCCGGAACTTGCGGATCTTCTCCGCGGAGACGCGGCTCGCCGTGAGATTCGCGATGAGGCCGGACTCGAAGCGGATGCGCACGTTCGCGATATCCACGCGGTCGGTCAGAACCGGCACGCCCACCGCGTCGATCTGCACCGCCTTCGAACGGTCGAGCGCGAGCAGCAGGTCGAGGTCGTGGATCATGAGGTCGAGAATGACGTCGATGTCGAGGCTCCGGTTCGGAAACGGGGAGAGCCGATGCACCTCGACGAAACGCGGCGGGCCGATTCGGCGGAGCGCCTCCGCCGCCGGGTTGAAACGCTCGACGTGTCCCACCTGGAGCACGAGGTTCTTCTCCGCGGCGAGCGCCACCAGCGACTCGGCGTCCGAAAGCGTCGAGGTGATGGGCTTCTCCACGAGCACGTGGCGCCCTGCCCGAAGGAGCCTCGCCGCCACTTCGGCATGGGCCACCGTGGGGACCGCCACCACCGCCGCGTCGACGGCGCCGATCAGCTCGTCGAGGCTCGAAGCGGCCACAGCGCCGAAGGGCTCTCCGACCTTTCTGGCCTTCGCCGCGTCCAGATCGAAAACCGAGACGAGCTTCGCCTCGGAAAGCCCCGCGAACACCCTCGCGTGATGAGACCCCAGGGCCCCCGTGCCGACCACGCCGACTCTCGGGACTTCGCTCATGCCGCCGGTTCCTCCATCTTCCTGCGGGTCACGCCCACGACGACCAGACCCATCGCCTTCGCCGAGGCCAGGAACGCGGACTTGTCGAGTAGAAGCGTCTTTCCCGCCTCCACCGCGAGTACCGCGGCCTTCGCCTCCCGCAACGATTGCAGGGTGCGATCCCCCACCACGGGAACGTCGAAGCGCATGTCCTGCCGCGGCTTCGCCATCTTGACCACGACCACACCCGGCCCCGCGATCCGCGCGCCCCGCGAGATGGCCTCGTCCGTGCCTTCCATGGCCTCGAGCGCCACCACCGCACGATCCTTCACCACCACGGTCTGCCCGAGATCCAGCCTTCCGAGTTCCGTGGCGATGCGAACGCCGTACTCGATCGCCTTCTGCTCGTCGCTCGACGGCCTCCGGCCGCTCATGGCGCCTTCATCCGCGAGCTGGTCCGAAAGCAGCTCTACCGAGGACATGAGCCGGATGCCCTCGCGCTCGAGCGCATCGGCCACTCCCCCGATCAGGCTGTCCGTATTCTTGAAAGCCAGCCGCGCGAGTACGCCCATCAGGGTGAGGTCGGGGACGATGCCCGAAAAGATCTGGCGGTGCCGGACCTGCCCCGCCATGATCGCCTCGGCGACGCCCGCCTTCCTGAGGGCCGCGATGCACGAACCGAGCTGGCCGAGTGATACCTCGTGCGCCTCGTCGACCAGATCCTCGAGCCCCGGGTCGGTCTCCTCCCTGAGCCTGATGAGCACGATCCGCCGGCCGCGCTTCCGGGCCGCTTCCGCGACCAGGAACGGGAAGCGGCCGTTCCCGGCGATGAGGCCCAGGGGTCCTTGGGCGGGAGCGGGCGCGCTCACTCTTCGTGGTCCGCGACCCGCTTCCGGCGCTTCAGGACCACCCCGCGCTTGGCCGCGCGCATGAACTCGATCAGGACCTTCACTTCCTTCTGATCGCCCACGCCCGGCTCGCTCTCGATCTGCCGCAGTGCTTCGGTGGCCGGCAGGCCGCTCTGCATCAGCACGCGATACGCGCGCCGGATGGCGGCCAGGGTTTCCGGAGCGAAGCCCCGGCGCTTGAGGCCGAGCGTATTCGGCCCGAAGAGGCACGCGGGGCGGTTGCCCACGGTCTTCGAGTAGGGCAGCACGTCCATGGTGGCAACCGTGAAGCCCCCGAGGAACGCGTAAGGACCCACCCGGCAGAACTGGTGCACCGCGGAGAAAGCTCCCACCGTGGCGAAGTCCGCGACCTCGACATGACCGGCGAGCGTCGCCGCGTTCGCGAAGATGGTGTTCGATCCCACGTGACAGTCGTGCGCCACGTGCGACTGGGCCATGAAGAGATTGTCGGACCCGATGGTGGTGATCCCGCCCCCGCCCTTCGTGCCCTTGTGAACGGTGACGCCCTCGCGGAACACGTTGCGGTCCCCGATTCTCACCCGGGTCTTCTCGCCGCCGAACTTCATGTCCTGAGGCGCGAGACCGATGGAGACGAACGGAAACACGTGGTTGCCCTCGCCCAGCCAGGTGTCGCCGTCGATGAGGGCGTGGGCCTCGACGATGGTGCGCGGCCCGAGATGCACGTCCGGGCCGATCACCGCGTAGGGGCCGACCTTGACCCCCGGCCCAAGCTTCGCGCCCTCGGCCACGATCGCGGTCTCGTGAACCTCGGGAGGGCGCAGGTGCGAGACAGAGAGGAGAAGCCTGGCTTCGGCCACCCGCTGGTCGGCGACCTTGATCTCGCCCTTGATCCGGAACAGGTTTCCCCGCCGGTGGATGAGCGAGATCTCGAGATCGAGCCGGTCGCCCGGAGTCACCGGCTTGCGGAACTTGGCGTTGTCGATCCCGACCACCAGAACCTCGCTGCGGGTGGGGTCGATCGACTGGAGGAGCCAGATTCCAGCGGCCTGGGAGAGGCTTTCCATCAGCAGCACCCCCGGCATCACGGGAGCGCCTGGAAAGTGCCCCTCGAAGAACTCTTCGGCCCCGGTCACGGTCTTGAGCGCCTTCAGCCCGGTCGCCGGATCGAAATGGGTGATCCGGTCCACGAGCACGAACGGGTACCGGGTCGGCAGCCGGCGCGCGAGACCGCCCACTTCCATCTCGGTTCGCAAGCCGGCCATCTCCTGTTTCTGTGGTTCCAAAGGAACGTCTCCTGGGTCGCCAAGACCGCTTCCCGAAAACGCGGGACTCTCGACGGTTTGACCGGGGCGCGGGCGGCGCTTCGACGGGAGGCGCCGCCCGATCCCGAGGTCCGGGAACGAACTTACTGGAAGGGAGTCGGAGACGGCTTGGGGGCGGCGGGAGCAGCGGCGGCGGGGGCCGGGGCAGACGCGGCCGGCGCGGGA
>JAIBCN010000177.1 GCA_019694155.1 Vicinamibacteria bacterium
ATGACCGCGGAGCAGGAGAAGCTCTTCGGCATCGAGAAGCTCAACGTGCCCCGCTCGAAGATTCCCGCGGCCACCCACGTCGACTACTCCGCCCGCATTCAGACCGTGCACCGCGAGACCAACCCGCGCTACTACGAACTCATCAACGAGTTCTTCCGGCTCACCGGGTGCCCGGTGGTCGTCAACACCTCCTTCAATGTGCGGGGCGAGCCCATCGTCTGCACTCCCGAAGACGCCTATCGCTGCTTCATGCGCTCGGACATCGACGTCCTGGTCGTCGACCAGTGGATCTTCCTCAAGGAAGACCAGCCCGTGGTCGAAGACGACAGGAAGTGGATGCAGGAGTTCGAGCTTGACTGACGCCATGACCGCGCATCCCCCCGCGACCACGAAGGACCTGCGGAGTTTTGGCTTCACCTTCGGAGCCGTGGCTCTGGTTTTCGCCCTTTTCCTGCTGTGGCGCGGCCGGCCGAGCGCTCCCTGGTTCCTGGGCGCTTCCCTCCTCTTCTTCGCGGTCGGCGGCATCGCCCCGGGCCTGCTGCGTCCGGCGTTCGGCCCCTGGATGAAGTTCGCGGAAGTCCTCGGTTACGTGAACACGCGAATCCTGCTGGGCCTCTTCTTCCTCGTCGGCATCACTCCCACGGGTCTGCTCATGCGCGGCGCCGGCAAGGACCCGATGAGCCGGACGTTCAAGAGAAAAGGCGACAGCTCGTACTGGACAAAGCCCACGCCCCACGCCGACGGCACCCGCCACTTCGACCGTCAGTTCTGACCCCCCCTTGGGGGCGCTTCCCCGCGTCGCGTTCAAACCATTGACGCGTTCGTTGCCTGGAATGGGACTTGCTGAGTAACCCAGTGTGATCAGCCATGTGTCGCCGTCGTATCAGGGAATGAATCCCCGCCGAGCGCGGGCTGGTCAAAGTGCTGCCGCAAACCTCAGGAAATCGCTCAGGATGGGCATCGACCGTTCGGTTTCGGACAGCGCGAAGGCATACACCCATTGTCCGTTATCGAACGAGGAGCGTTCATGAGCGAACTGGCACAGACTCTTTCAATACCCGAAGGGCAAACTCTCAAGGATCTCGTTCAGGAGTACGAGCGGCAGCTTCTCCTGATGGCCCTGGAACTCGCGGGCTGGAATCAGCGGCGGGTGGCCGCGTCCCTCGGCCTTCTGCCTTCGACCCTGTCGGAGAAGATGAAGAGGCTGGGTCTGCGGGCGACCCGTCCCGAAATGGTGATCAACGATTCCCTCTCGCCCATGCCGAGGGAACAGTCGGTTCCCGCTCCCTAGCTCAGTCTCGCGCGTCGAGCGAGCTCCCGAGGGTCATCCGCTTCCACCATTTCCGCCACCACGGCAAAGGCGGGCCGGCGGCGAGAGCGGCCTCGGGGTGCAGTTGCTTGCCGGTGGCGAACTCGGCCTGCACCAGTTCCGCCATGATCCGCGCGATCTCCTCCGGAGCCACGGGCCCGCGTTCCGAGCGGTGGAGCGCCGCCACCTCTTCCACGTTGTGGCGGCCATCCAGACGGTTCCAGACGAAGAGACCCAGGCTCGAGAGTTGATGGTAGGCGCCGAGCCGTCCCGGGTCGGCCAGCACCCAGATGGTCTCGCCGGTGGCCGTCGGCCTCGGTTGGAGCACCACTCCCGGCTTTGCCACCGGACGGTCCCGCTGGCGCATGAGTTCGACGATGTGAGCGGCCACGCGCTTGTCGCGGTCGAGTTCCTCGAGGAGATCGTCGCGATGGAGCGCCAGAAGCTCGGCCTGATCCACCACGCGCAGTGACGCGTCGCGTGGGGTGCTCGTGAGCAGCGCCGACTCGCCCACGATCTCGCCCGCCTCGAGCCGCGCGACCACTCGCGGCCCCCCGGGTTCCTGACGAATCACCTCGAGTGCGCCGCTCCGGACGAGGTAGCACACGTCTCCGGGATCACCCTGGTTGAAAACCGTCGAGCCCGGGGCGAAGTCGAGGGTCTTCAGCCGGGAGCCGAAGTCGCGCAAACGCTCCGGCGTCAGCCGCTCGAAGGGGCGCGTGCACTTCACGAAAGACCGGACGAGGGCCTGGTCCGCGGCTTCCACCATGACCTCGCGGGCCTCCGGATACTGATCGAGAACCTGATTCAGATGGATTCCCTTGAGCGTCGAGGTGAGCAGAGGCTTTGTCGCGGTGACGCGGGCCGTCCGCCGCCGCGAGGCGAGCAGCAGGCCGATCTCTCCGAACATCTCTCCCTCACCGAGGCGGCTCAGGGGCGCCCGTCCCTCGGGCGTCCTGATCGAGACCTCGACTTCTCCCTCTTCGATCAGGAAGAGGCGATCCGCCGGCTCACCCTCATCGAGGACGAGTGCGAATGCCGGATAGGACTGCTCGGCAAGGTGCGCGGCAAGCGCCTGTCGCGCAGGTACAGGGAGGCGGGTGAACGCGGGGATGCCGCGGAGAAGCCTCTGCTGCGGATCACCGAATCTGTGAGGAGGGAACGGGAACTCCATTGGGGATCTTTTCGCCTCGATTCAGAGCGTCGCGATTGTAGCCGAGCGCGGGCAACCCACGTGGACAGGACTCGACCCGGCCACCTAGGCTCTCCCCCCCATGCTCTCAACCTGGCGCCTGTTGCGCGCACTCCCGCGGCCTGTGCAGATCCTGATCGCGGGCACGTTCGTCAACAAGGCGGGAACCTACATCGTCCCGTACCTCACGATCGTCCTCATGCGCGACTTCCGCCTCTCCCCCGTCGAGGCAGGCCTCGCCGTCGCCGCCTACGGATTCGGATCGCTCGTTTCGATCTTCGCGGGCGGACAGACCGCCGACCGCCTGGGCCGGCGGTCGACCATGCTGCTCTCTCTGTTCGGGTCGGGGTTCCTGGCCTTGTGCCTCGGCTTCGCCCCGAACCTCCGCGCTTTCGTTCTGCTCCTGCTCGGCTTCGGTTTCCTCGCCGATCTCTTTCAACCAGCCGCTTCCGCCATCGTCACGGATCTCGTGCCGAAGGAGCAGCGCAAGGTCGGCTTCGCCGGGCTGCGCCTCGCCATCAACCTCGGCTTCGCCGCGGGCGTGGTGGTCGGCGGCTTCCTCGTCGACTGGGACTGGCGTTTCCTTTTCTGGGGGGACGGAATGAGCACACTCGCCTACGGCCTCGTCATCCTGTTCTTCATCTCCGAGACCCGTCCCCTGGGCCGGGAGGGAGAGGTCGCGGAGTCTCCGTTCCAGGACCGCCCCTTCCTCCGGCTCGTGGCCGCGAGCGCTGCCTTTCCCTTCCTCATGTTCGCGGTGATGACCGTCCTGCCCATCACGCTCACCGAGGGCGCCTCCTATCCCAGCCGGACATATGGTTACATCGTCGGCCTGAACGGCCTTCTGGTGGCCATACTGGAACTGCCCGTCGCCGCCCGACTCCCCACCGCGTCGCGTCTGAGCCTCGCCGCCTCCGGCCTCGCCGTCGCCGCCGTCGGAGTGGCCCTGAACGGCGCGCCGCCAGACCGGTCGGTCTACGTGATCGCGATTCTCCTGGTCACCGCGGGTGAGATCGTCATGATGCCGCAGCTCTCGGCCGCCGTCGCCGACTGGGCGCCGCGTCTCTCACGCGGACGGTACATCAGCCTCTTTCAATCGAGCTGGACCTTCGCCAAGGCCACCTCGCCACTCCTGTTCCTGCCCTTGCGGGCGCGCCTGGGCGACCGGCTCTTCTGGCCCCTCCTCGGAGCGAGCGCCTTCCCCGCCTTCATCCTGCTCCTGACCCTGGGACACGAGGACCGCGCTCGCCGCCACGGCCATCCGGACGATCTGCCGGAAGCGAGCGTCGAGTGCCGGGCCGAGGCGTAGCCCCGGAAGCTAGCGCTTCGGAAGAGGGATCCGCAGCCGGGCGCAGACACCGGAGCGATCGGTGCGATTCTCCAGAGCGAGCGACCCTCCGTGTCCCTCCGCGATCTGGCGGGTGAGCACCAGACCGATTCCCGAGCCGCCGGGCTTGGTGGAAAAGAAGGGAACGAACAGATTCGATGTGGTCGGGAGACCGGGTCCCTCGTCCTCGACCAGGATCTCCAGAGCTCCGCCGGAGACGTGCCAGCTCACGCGCACACCGCCGCCCTGTTCCTGGGCGGCCTCGACGCCGTTGCGAATCAGGTTGATGAGCGCCTGCTCGAGCTGCGTGGCGTCCGCCACCAGCGTGAGCGCGGGGCCGGGCTCGACCGTGACGCCACGCCTGGATTCGAGCACGGTGACGCGGCGGATGAGATCGGCCACGTCGAGAGGCGCCAGGGAAGGCGCAGGCAGGCGGGCGAGGCGCGCATACGCCTCGGTGAAGCGCGCGAGCGACTCCGAGCGGGACGCGATCACCGCGAGGCCGCGGCGGAGATCGTCATCGAAGTCGGAAGGGCGCGGGGTGCGCGAGAGGAGCGTCTCGAGGCTCCCCGCGATCGACTGAATGGGCGCAAGCGAGTTGTTGAGCTCGTGCCCGATGACCCGGATCAGGCGCTGCCATGCCTGTCGCTCTTCGTCGCGAAGGGC
Source organism: Vicinamibacteria bacterium (assembly GCA_019694155.1). Lineage (GTDB taxonomy): Bacteria > Acidobacteriota > Vicinamibacteria > Fen-336 > JAGNNV01 > JAGNNV01. The sequence goes on from JAIBCN010000177.1 coordinate 4,495, forward strand.
GCGGCTCACGTTGGTGAGCACGAGCAGATGATGGGGGCGCCCTCCCTGCCTGAACAGAGACCGCCTCACCTCAAATCGGCCCGGCCGCCCCGCGAAGCCCGCATCCATCACGCGTGGGGCCTCGCCGCGCAGCGCCTCGCCGAGCCCGAGATCGGTGGCGGTCCGGCCGAGCGCCCGCTCGGCCGCGAAGCCCAGAAGGCCTTCGCCCGCGCGATTCACGAGGCGCAGCTGCTCGCCCTCGTCGAAAGCGAAGACGGCGACGTCGATCTCCTCCATGACGCTTCGCAGAAGGCCCGTGGCCTCGAGCGCCCCCAGGCGCTGGAACTTCAACGTCTCCGCGAGTGTGTTGACTTCGAAAAGAACCTGGGAGAGCGCGTCCTCCCCTCCTCTTCCGCGGGCGCGGAAGGAGAAGTCCTCCTCGCGCAGGGCCGCGAGCAGGTTCGACACCGTCTGCATGGGGCGCACCACCGTCATCTGCGCCGCGCGAGCGAGGCCGAGCCACACGGCCAGGATCAGGATCGACAGGGTCCAGCGGAGCTCGGTGTCGTGTGGCCGGCCCCACAGCCAGCCCAGGAGGAACAGACAGCCGGGAAGCCCGGCGAGGAAGGCGAAGAGAAAGACGCGGGAGTCGAGCGAGAGAGAGCGCGGAGCTCCGTCAGGCGCCGCGGAGGTCAGATCAGAGCCCGTGCCGCTCGATCCGGCGATAGAGCGCGCTTCTCGAGAGGCCGAGGGCGTCCGCCGCGCGCGTCACGTTGCCCTCGAAGCGGCTGAGCGTCTTCTTGATGAGGAAGGCCTCCACCTCCTCGAGGCTCATGTCCTCGAGGCGGCCCCCGCGCGGCTCTCCGGAGACGCGCAGGGCCAGGTCGGCGGCGCCGATGCGCTCCCCTGCGGACAGGAGCACCGCGCGCTCCACGGCGTGGTCGAGTTCCCGCACGTTCCCCGGCCAGCCATGGTCGAGGAGCGCCTGGGTCGCCGCCGCATCGAAAGCCGTCACCTTCTTGCGATAACGGGCGGCATGCGCGGAGAGGAAGTATGAGGCGAGGGCCGGAATGTCCTCCCGCCGATCGCGCAGCGGAGGAATCCGGATCTCGATCGTGTTCAGGCGGAACTGCAGGTCCTGCCGGAAGCGGCCGGCCGCGACCTCGGCGTCGAGATCGGCATTGGTGGCCGAGATGATCCGCACGTTCGCCTTGCGCGTGCGCGAGGACCCCACGGGCTCGAACTCACCCGTCTCCACCACGCGGAGCAGCTTCGACTGCAGTCCCGAGGTCACGTTCGCGATCTCATCGAGGAACAGGGTTCCCCCATCCGCGAGCTCGAAGCGGCCCACCCGGTCGGCCCGGGCATCCGTGAAAGCGCCGCGCACGTGGCCGAAGAGTTCGCTCTCGAACACGCCTTCGGAGAGGCCGCCCACGTTCACGGTGACGAGCGCCTTGCTCTTGCGGTTCGACACCGCGTGCAGCGCCTGCGCGACCGTGCCCTTCCCGGAGCCGTTCTCTCCCAGCAGGAGCACGTTGGCGTCGGATGGGCCCACCCGACGCACCATGTCCATCACCTTCTTCATGCTCGGCGACTCGGCGATGACCTCGAGCTTCGTCTCGCCGCGGAGGGCCCGATTCTCGCTCTCCAGCCGTCGCCCGTGGCGCAGGGCCTTCGCGAGCTCGGCCTGCGTGCGCAGGATGGCGATGAGCCGCGCGTTCTCCCACGGCTTGCTCACGAAGTCCCGCGCGCCGTTGCGCATGGCCTCCACGGCCAGACTGACGCTCGCCCAGGCCGTCATGACCACCACGGGCAGGGTCTCGTCGAGTTCGCGAATCCTCGCGAGGAGGTCCATGCCTTCCCGACCCGAGGTGGTGTCGCGCGTGTAGTTGAGATCGATGAGCGCCACGTCGAACTCCCGTCCCTCGAGGGCGGCCCACGCCGCGGCGGGAGAGCCCGCGGTCTCTATGGTGAAGCCCTCGGACTTGAGCAGGAGCCGCAGGGCCTCGAGAACATCCTGCTGGTCGTCGGCTACGAGAATGCGGGGAGTTGAGGTCACAGAACCACCGAGTATATGAGGCGGACTATTCCGCGCGCAGGGCCACACCCGGGTCGACAGCGAGGGCCCGCCGCGCTGGGAAGATCATGGCGAGGAGAGCCACCACGAGGAGGGACAGCGCGGCGAAAGCGAAGGTCGAAAGGTCCGTCCCTCGAACACCGAAAAGAAGTGCTTCGAGCCAGCGCCCCAGGCTGAGCGCGGCCGCGAGTCCGGCCAGCGCCCCCAGGCACAGCGGGGCGAGGCCCTGCCCCACCACGAGGCGGAGGATATGGCCTCGCCGGGCGCCGAGCGCCGCGCGAAGGCCGATCTCGCGTGTGCGCTGGGCCACGGCCTGAGAAACGACGCCGTAGATCCCGGTGGCCGCAAGGAGAGCCGCGAGCAGAGCGGCCCCAAGCAGAAGGCCGGCGAGTGCTCGGGGCACGCGCTCCTGGTCGGCAATGCGGTCCTCGAGGAATCGGACGTCGGAAAGCGGAAGGTCGGGGTCGAGTCCGGCCACCGCGCGCTGCAGGGCTTCGACGGGCGCAGGCCCCGCGTCCGCGAGGCGAATCGCGAACGTGACGCCGTTGTTCGAACGCTGGGCGTAGGGCAGGTAGATGTCGCGCTGCGGACCGAGGCCGCCGATCAGGCCGGCGTCGGCGACGTCCTGAAGTGAGTAGCGCTGTCGATGGCGCGCGTCCCTGGTCACGCCGATCACCGTGATCGGAGGCAGGCCGGGAGCGGAGCGCACGAGTTGGCGGCCAACCGGGTCCTGACCCGGCCAGAGCTGCTTCGCCACGCTTTCGCTCACGATGCCGACCAGAGGGGCGCGGGCGTCGTCGGCGGCCGTGAAGTCCCGGCCCGCGACACGTTCGATGCCCAGGGCGTCGAGGCCGCCCGGGCTGACGCTGTGCCGAAACAGCATGGTGAACGCGTCGGGCCGATCGTTCGGGCGGCCCGCCGGGGCTACGTTCACGACCCACGTCGCGTTGCCGAGCATGCTCGGCCCCCACACCGTGGCGGCTTCCACGCCCGGGACGGCCCGCACCTTTTCCAGAAACGCGTCCGCCAGGTTCACCCGGGCCCCGGGGTCCTGGTACCTCGGCCCCACGAGGTCCATTCGGAAAGTGAGGAGGCGGCGGGTCTCGAAGCCGAGCGGAGTGTGGGTGAGGGTATTGAAGCTCCGCGCCATCAGCCCGGCGGCCGCGAGAGGGACCAGCGCGAATCCCACCTCGAGAGCCATCAGGGCCTTGCGGGTCTTCCCGCCCCCGCCGTCGAGGTTCGCCCGAGCGCCCGAAGAGAGCCCGGCGACGACATCGGCGGCACGCGCGTGGTGCGCGGGGACGGCGGCGATCAACAGGATCGCCGCGGTCGAGCAGAGGATCGCGGCGGCCAGCGCGATCGGGTCCATCGAGACGTCCAGGAGCGGGGAGACATTCGTGAACACCCAGGCCGACATCGCCTTCGAGAGCGCCACGCCGGCGACCGTGCCAAGCGCGCCGCCGCAGGCAGCGAGCACGCAGGCTTCGATGAAGACCAGGCGGAAGAGGCGCAGCGACGAGGCGCCCAGCGCGGCGCGCAGGGACATCTCGCGTCTGCGGTCCGCGAGACGCAGCAGCACGAGATTCGTCACGTTCGCGACGCCGATGAGCAGGATGAACGCCGAGCCCGCCATCAGGACGAACGCGGGCCGGGTGAAGCCCCCGCGGATTCGATCGCTCAGACTCTGCACGCGCAGGCCGTATCCGCGATGAGTCTCCGGTCTCTCCTGCTCCATCTGCCGGGCGATCCCATCCAGGTCTTCCTGCGCCGCCTGAAGGCGGACGCCCGGCTTCAGCCGGCCGAGGCCCCAGTACAGCCGGAGCGAATCCGTGCGGGGAGGCTGGCCCATGAGGCGCGCAGCGGCCGCCGTGGGAAGGAAGACGTCGGGAATCGGGCCCTCCACCGCGCCCAGGTCCGCGAACGAGGCCGGCATGATCCCCACCACTTCGAACGCGAGCCCGTTCAGGCGGATGACGCTTCCGACCACGCCCGCGTCGCCGCCGAACCGTCGGGTCCAGGCGCCGTGGCTCAACACCGCCACCGCCGCGCTCGATCCTTCCGCGTCCTCATCGCGCGTGAACACCCTCCCCCTCGAGGCCGCGGCTCCCAGGATCTCGAAGTAGGACGGCGTCACGAAACTCGTGTGGAGTTCCTCGGCGGGAGTCCGCCCGGTGAGCGCCACCGTGCCGTAGGACTGGTAGGTCGCGGTCGCCTCGAGGGTCCGGCTTCGTTCCGCGATGCCAACGCCGTCCGGGAAGGAGATGTTGCCAGCGCCCCCGGGCCAGTAGGCCCAAACGTGAACCAGACGGTCGTTCTGCGGATACGGCAGGGGCCGGAAGACGATTCCGCGCGCGGCGCTCACGATCGCGGTGTTCGCCCCAATGCCCAGGCTGAGGGTGAGGAGAGCGGTGGCGGCAAATCCCGGGCGTCGAAAAAGCCCGCGTATCCCGTGGCTGATCTCCGCCGAAAGTCCACTCATGGCCGTCTCCTCTCGTTTTGAAACTTCGCGCCCGTCAGTTGCCCGAGGCGAGCCAGCCGTCCTTCAGTCTGATCACGCGATTGCCGTACGTGGCGTTGGTCTCGGAGTGGGTCACCTGGATGATGGTGGTCCCCTCCTCGTTGAGCTTCTTGAACAGCTCCATGATCTCGCGGCCCTGGTCGGAATGGAGATTCCCGGTGGGTTCGTCGGCGAGGATGAGCTTGGGCTTCGCCACGATCGCGCGGGCCACTCCAACGAGTTGCTGCTGCCCGCCGGAAAGCTGCGAGGGATACAGATCCTTCTTCCCCACGATGTTGAACTTGTCGAGGACGTCGCCGACGATCGCCTGCCTCTCCGACTTCTTGAGGTCGCGATACGAGAGGGGCAGTTCGAGGTTCTCGTACACGGTCAGGTCATCGAGCAGGTGAAAGCTCTGGAACACGAAGCCGATGTTCCGCTTCTGCAGTTCCTGCCGGTCGCGCGGCTTGAGCTTGTTCACGAGTTCCGCCCGGAACTCGTATTCGCCGGTGAAGTCGCCGTCGTGCATGCCCAGGATGTGAAGAAGGGTGGACTTGCCGGCCCCCGACGGCCCCATGATCGAGACGAACTCGCCCTCCGCGATGGACAAAGTGATGTTGCGCAGCACGTAGACCCGCCCGGCCGCGAGCGGATATGACTTTTCGAGATTCCGTAGTTCGATCATGTGTCTTCTTGTGTTCCTTCCGATGTGCGGTGGTTCTGGGGACGGCCCGGGCCTCCTCGGCCTCCTGATGGGTTACGGCCTGACGATACCGAGGGTTCAATCCATCCGCGCGTCGTTTCCCGAATGATTCATTCCTGCCTCAGCACCACCGCCGGCTCGGTGCGGGCGGCCTCACGACCCGGCAGGTAGCTCGAGGCCAGCGCGGCGAGGCCCACCAGGGCGCCGACCGCGCCGAACGTAAGGGGATCCGTCGCCTGCACTTCGAAGAGAAGGCTCTGCAAGGCTCGTCCGAGAAGGATCGAGCCGAGCACGCCGAAGAGGAGCCCCGTCACCGTGAGCCGCACCCCGCGCCTCATCACGAGGTTGAGAAGCGAACCGGGGCTCGCGCCCAGGGCGAGGCGGATGCCAAGCTCCCGGCGCTGGTCGCTCACCGCGCGGGCGAGGATCGCGTAGATCCCCTGGAAGGCGACGACGAAGGCGATCAGAGCGAAGAGGCCGATCGCTACGGCGTTCAGTCTCTGGGGCCCGAGCATGGCGTCCCGCCGCGATTCCAGAGTCTCGATCCGGCCGAGGGGCACCGTGGGGTCGGCAAGACGGAGGCCTGCCTTGACCACGTCGGCGAAGGCCGCCTGAGTCATCCGTGTCCTGGCCACGATCGATCCCCACCGCTGCCAGCCTGCAATGTGCTGCGCATAGGGCGCGTAGAGAGTTCGGTAGTCTCGGCCTTGAAGCGTGGCGCCCTTCAGGTCCTTCGCGACCCCCACGATCGTCATCCAGACCGGGGCTCCCTTGGCCCAACCACGCCACGCCACCTGGGCGCCGATTGGTGAGGAATTCGGCCAGAACTCCCGGGCGAAGCGCTCGTTGATGATGGCCACCGGGTCTGTTCCTTCCCGGTCCGCGGCGGTGAATGAGCGGCCTTCAACCACCTGCGTGCCGATGGTCGCGAAGTAGTCCCCCATCACCATTCGCGCGCGGGCCCCCGGGTCCCGGACCGGCTCCGCCTCCGGCTTCGTCCTGAAGACGATGCTTCCTCCGGCTCCCCCGCGAGGGTCCAGAGGCGGGGTCAGGACATACGCCGCGCTCTCGATTCCATTGGCGGTCGAGACGTGATCGAGCACCTGGCGAAAGACCGCCACCTGCTCGGGTATCTTGTCGAGGTACCGCGACTCCGGCAGTGTGATCTGCGCCATCTGAATCCGATCGGGGTTGAATCCGAGGGGTACGGACTGGAGCCGATCGAAAGTCCGAAGGAGGAGACCCGCGCCCATGAGCAACAGGACGGCGAGCGCCACCTCGAAGCCAACGACGCCGTCCATGAAACGCCGGGTCGCCGCCGGGGACCCGCCTCGCCCCGCGCTCCGAAGGTACGGTGCGAGGTCGCCGCGCACCACCTGCCAGGCCGGAAGCGCGGCCATGAGGACGCCGGCCAGAAGAGAGACGAGGACGGCGAAGCCGAGCACCTGAGTGTCCAGGGAGATGGCCCAGGCCCGGGGCACGACGTCGCCCACGAGGGCCAGCAGGCCGCGCCTCGCGAGGACCGCGAGGAGCGCTCCGCAGGCTCCGCCGAGCAGCGAGAGCATGAGCCCTTCGAGAATGGCGTGGCGGGCGATCGCGCGCTGCCCGCCCCCCAGGGCGAGCCGCACCGCGTACTCTTCGCGGCGGCCCGCGGATCGGGCGAGGAGTGCGGTCGCGAGGTTCACGCTCGACGCCAGCACGACGATCGCCACCCCGACGAGCAGGACGAGGAGGGCCCGGCGCGCCGAGCCCACCATGAACTCGAGCATGGGCAGAGGCTCGACGATCTTGCCGCGATTCGTGTCCGGGTATGCCGCTTCGAGTCTCTTGGAAATCCCCACCATTTCGGCGACCGACTCCTCGATGGTGACGCCCTCGCGAAGGCGGCCCACCGCGTCGAAATTGTTGCTCCCCCGTGTATTCAGGGCCCAGGAGACGAAGGCCGGGGGCACCCACAGGTCGACGCCGTCGTGCAGGAAGTCCAGGTCCTCACGCGCTATGCCCACCACCGTGGTCGGCGTGTCCGTGAGGCTGACCGTGCGCCCGATCACCGAAGGGTCCGACCCGAACTGCCGCTTCCATAGACCTTCGCTCAACACGGCGACCGCCGGAGCGCCGGGGCGGTTGTCCTCCGGGCCATAGAAGCGCCCGTGCAGCGGTGTCGCTCCGAACACCCGGAACAGATCGGGCTCGGCCACCGAAGCGTGAAGACGCTGCGGCTCGCCGGCGCCCAGCAGGTCGACATCCCAGCTGCGAAGGAAGAGGGCGATCTCTTCGAGCGTGCGCGAGTCCTTTCGCCAGTCGACGCCATCCGGGATCCCGACATCACCCTCTCGGGTGATGAAGACCAGCCGGTCGGCGTTGGCGAAGGGAAGCGGCCGCAGCAGCACGCCGCTCACCACCGCGAACACCGCGATCGACGCTCCGATGCCGAGAGCCAGGGTGAGCACGGCTCCCGCCGTGAACCCCGGAGTCTTCAGCAGCCGGCGCCAGGTCACTCGTAGGTCGTTGATGAATCCATTCATGCGGGGTCTCCCTTGTTCATTCGGCCCGAAGTGCTTCGACAGGATCCGCAGCCGACGCGCGTCGCGCCGGCAGGTACGACGCCATGAGCGCGGTCGCGAGCTGGGTGGCCGTCGTGATCAGAAGGACCAGAGGATCGCGCGCGCTGACCTCGTAGAGGAGGCTCTCGAGCACGCCGGAGACGCCGATGAAGACGACGACGCCAAGCCCGAGGCCCGCGAGAGCGAGGCGCATTCCCTGAGCGACCACCATCCCGGTTACGTCCTCAGGCCGCGCCCCGAGCGCCATGCGCACACCGATCTCGCGGCGCTGCTCGCTCACCGTATGCGAGATCACCCCGTAGACACCGATGAGCGCCAGGATCAGGGCCACCAGCCCGAAGGTCGAGAGGAGCGTCATCTGGAAGCGCTGCGGCGCGATCGATCTCGCGATCACGTCCTGCATGCTTGCCGGGCCGGAGATGGCGAGAGTCGGATCGATCGCGGCCAGCTCGCGACGGATGGTGTCGAGGGCCGGCGGCGCATCCGCCGCCATTCTCACCACGAAGTGGGTGGACGTGAATGTGCGGAAGATTCCGAGAAGACGGTCGGGAACCTGCGGCAGGGGGACGAAGACCGTCGGAGGCGCCGGCCGGTCGAGTCCACTCTGCCTCGCGTCGCCCACCACCCCCACGATCTCGCGGACGGGGTCGCCGAGACCCCGGCCGATCGACAGCCGCCGTGCGAAGGGCGGGCGGCCGCCCAGGAACTTCCGCGCGAACGCCTCGTTGACCACCGCGATCGCGGCGGTCGAAGCGTCGTCGAGGGACGAGATCCCGCGGCCGCTCCGCAGGGGAATCGCGAGAGCGCGGAAGTAGTCCGGAGAGACCATCCGCACCTGGAGCGTCTCCGAGCCGGTGGGCTGATCGGAAAAGACCACGGGCATGTTGAACTGCCAGTCGAGCGGCAGCTTGTTGGTGATCCCCGCCGCCTCCACCCCTGCAAGGCGCGAAATTCTCTCCAACGCTTCACGGTAGAAGGCCACGGTCGCCGCCGTGGTCGCGTAGCGCGCGCCCGAAGGCGCCATCTGGAACGTGAGCACACCGCTCGGATCGAACCCCGGCGGCGCCCCCAGAAGATTCGCGAACGTCCGGGTCAGAAGCCCTGCCGCGCCGATGAGGGACAGGGACAGAGCCAGTTCGGTCACCACGAGCAGTGACCGGAACCGCCCGCGACCCGTTCCTCCCTTCCCCGGACTCTCCTTGAGCGCCGTGATCACATCCATGCGCCGTGCCTGCCAGAGGGGTGCGAGCCCGGAGATGACGCCCGTCAGGATCGACGCGGAAATGGCGAATCCAAAGACGCGCCAGTCGAAGGAGACGGCGGCCACATCGGGCAGGTAGGAGGCGGGCATCACCGCCATCAGGAGCCTGACTCCAGCGCTCGCGAGCAACATTCCCACCGCGGCGGCGCCAAGCGACACCACCAGACCCTCCGCGACGAGCTGCCGCGACAAGCGACCCATGCCTCCACCGAGCGCGGCTCGGACCGCGAACTCCCGATGGCGGGCTGCGGCGCGGGAGACTTGCAGATGGGCAACATTGGCGCAGGCGATCAGCAACAGGAAGGAAACCGCGCCCAGGAGAATCCAAAGGACGCGCGCGACGCCCTCCGTGAGAATCTCCTGATAGGGCTGAACCTGGATGCTCTCGCTCTCATCCATGGACCCTGGGAACGCGAGCCGGTACTGATCCGCGATGAGCCGCATCTCGGACCGGGCCTGCTCGAGGCTGACGCCCGGCTTCAGTCGCCCCACCACCGTCGCGTTGGGATCGTAGTTTGCGGTCGGCCGCGCCTGCATGGGCAGGAACAGGTCGGGAGCGCCTTCCATCCGGAAATCGCGGGGCATCACCCCGATCACCGTCAGAGGCGCGTCGTTGAGCGTCACCCGGCGTCCGACCACACCCACATCGCCCCCGAATCGCCGGCGCCACAAGGCGTCGCTGATCACCGCGACCCTCGGCCCCCCGGGCGCGTCCTCGTCAGAAGCGAACGAGCGCCCCAGAGCGGGCCGCACACCCATCGCCTTGAAGAAGTCCTCGGAGACCCGCAGACCTCTCGCGAACTCGGCTTCCGTCCCGCCCGCCAGGTTCCCGCTCGCCCCGCCGTACTGGGAGTAGCAGGCGAGCGCCTCGAATGACCGGCTCTTCTCACGCCAGAACAGGAACTTCGGCTCCCCCGCAGCGGCGAGGCCGTCCTTGTAGGCCTGCCCCACGAAGACCAGACGGCCCGCATCCGGGTATGGAAGCGGCCGAAGCAACGCACCGCTAGCGACGGAGAAGATGGACGTGGCGGCCCCGATTCCGAGACCCAGGGTCGAGACCACGCCCAGCGCGAAGGCGGGGGCTTTGAAGAGCCTGCGCCCTGCGAGGCGCAGCTCGGCGAGCCACTCCCTCATCATCGCTGGGCGCCCCCTTCGCTTCCTGTCGCCGACGTCTCGGCCAGCGGAAAGGCGTAGAGCGCTCCGTCCATTCCGCCGATCACGAACGCGTCGCCCGCGCGAGCCGGCGATCCCGCGAAGCCGTAGTGAAGGGTGCCCGGCGGATTGGTGAGCGGGAAGCGCCAGGCCAGTTTTCCGGTCTTGCGATCGATAGCCACGACGCCGCCTGCATGACGCGTCATATAGGGCACGATCGCGCTCGCGCCGTCGTAGACGTACTTCTCGGTAACGAGGGGCTTCCCCCAGGGCGCCCCGTGAACGTCGGTTCGCCAGATGATCCTGCCGTCCTTCGGATCGAAGCACAGCACTCGCCGGAGGTCCGACGAGCCGACATACCCGAGGCCATCGTCGCCCTGCGTCGCTGTCGACTCGACCCACGAGCCCCAGAAGCCAATCGTCCACGCGGGCTCGCCCGTTTCCGGCGTGAGGCCCAGGAGAGCGCTGCCGCGCGTCCCTACGACGAGGCGATTCCCGATCATGGCGGGGGACGATGTCACCGGCGCTTTGAGGTCCTTGAGCCAGACGTCCTTCCCCGTGACGCGATCAGCGGCGTGCAGCTCTCCACCCCAGGTGCCGAACACGACGTTCGGCCCCACCACGAGGGCCGTGCTCCGCACCTTGCCCTTCACCGCCACCCGCCAGCGCCGCTCGCCGGTGGCCGCGTTCACCGCGTGGAAGCTCGCGTCGCCCGAGCCGACGAAGATGGTTCCGTCCGCGAGCACGGGTTGTGGCGCCTCGTGGTCATAGTCGTAGACCACGGAGTGCGGAAGAATCCGCGGCGTCTGCGCGTCGCCGAGGTCGTACCGCCAGATCTCCCTTCCATTCGAGCGATCGAGGCGGTAGAGGAAACCGTTGTCGCAGACGAAGAAGAGCGCGTCGTCGGTCGCAAGGGCCCCTCCCATGATGGGCCGGCCCGCGCTGAACGTCCAGGCGAAGGAGCCGTCGGCGATCCGGACCGCGCTCAGCACGCCGCCCGCCGTTCCCACGTAGGCGATGCCGTCCCGCACCGCGGGGGCCGCATAGATGGGAGCGCCGAGCGACGTCTTCCAGCGCGGGGCGGGACCGGTGGGCAGATCGACGGGAACCGGAGGCTCCTTCGGCAGCGCCTCGACCCGGGTCAAAGAAACCGTGCCCCTACCGAACGCACCCGAGAGCCGCTGCCCGTCGAGGGTCAGGACGAGGCCGAGGTCCGGCACCGCATAGCGGGCCCCTTCGCGCTTCATCGAGGGCAGGGCCTCACCGAAGTAATTCATGACTTCCAGATACAGGAAGCTCTCGAAGCCACCCTTGCCGTCCGCCCGGATCTCCAGCCCGAACGGACTCTCGTTGCCGGGCGTTCCCGCGACGCCGTACCACTTGCCTTCAACCGGGTCGATGTCCGCGGCCCAGGCCGGGGCGAGAGCGCCGGCCACCATGAGGAGGGCGCACGCGAGGCTTCTGAAGTGACTTGATTTCATGACTACTCGGAGCGAAGAACGGCGGCCGGATCGATGCGACTGGCCCGAAGAGCCGGGATCGCGCCCGCCGCGGCGCTCACCATCGCGAGGGCAAGAGCGGACCCGAGAAATGCCGTCGGGTCCTGAGGCCGGACATCGAAGAGAAAGCTCTCCACCATCGGGGCCAGGAAGAGAGAAGCCGTGAGTCCTAAGAGCGCGCCCGCCGCGGAGAGCCTCGCTCCCCGAACGAGCACCAGGCGCAGCACCGCGCGCGGACGGGCGCCCAGAGCCATGCGCACGCCGAACTCGCGCGTCCGGCTCTGCGCCTGATGGAAGAGCAGAGCGCCCAGGCCGAAGGCGGCGAGAATCAGCGCGAGGAGGCTGAAGGCGGAGAGCAGCACCGCCATCGAGCGCTCCTGATCAAGCGCGGCGCCCAATTGAGCGTCGAGGGTCGTGACGCCGAAAAGCGGCAAGTCCTTGTCGAGTCGCGCGACCGCGGCCTGGAGGCCGGCGATCGCCGCTCCCGGGGCACCTTCCGTGCGAACCAGGAGGGCGAGGCTCGGCATGTAGGCCTGGGCGAGCGCGACATACACAGCGGGCCGCGGCTCCTCGCGCAGGGTGCGGAGTTTCATGTCGGGCGCCACACCGACGATCCGGAAGGTCTGGTCGAAGGGCCCGAGATCGGTGAGAGTCAGGCCGACCGGGTCACGGCCCGCAAAGTACTTTCGGGCCAGCGCATCGTTGATGATCGCCACCGGCGCGCCCGCCTTCACGTCTCGCGAATCGAAGTCGCGACCGCGCACCAGCGGCGCGCCCAGGGTTTCGAAGAACCGGGGCGAGACCATCGTGTAGTCGACGTTCAGCATCTCCTTGGGTGCTGGAACGTAGCCGGGGACGCCGATGCTGACACGCATGCCCGAGCGCTGGACGGGCACGTGGCGCGACAGGGCCGCCGACCGAACCCCTGGAATCGCACGCGCCTCCCGCAACAGGGCTTCGTAGAACGCCGCGCCGCGCTCCTCTGTGTATCCCTGTCGCGCGAGATCGACGCGGGCCACGAACGCGTTTTCCACGGCGAAACCCGGCTTCGTCGAGGCGGCACGCGCGAGGGAATGCAGGAGAAGGCCCGCACCCACGAGCAGCACCGCGGAAAGCGCCACCTGGGCCACGACGAGTGAGTCGCGCAAGCGGCTCCTGGGCGCGCTCGACGACGCTGCGGCGCGCAGGGTCGAGACGAGATCCGCGCGGGAACCACGCAAGGCGGGAGCGAGGCCGAACAGGAGGGTCACCAGGCACGCGACGGCCCCCGCAAAAAGAACCGGCCGCACGGAGAAGACCGGGACGATCGTGTCCATCGGAATCGCGAAGCCCGAAGGCATGAGGGCGATGAGGGCGTGCCGGACCCCGACCGCGACCATGAGCCCGAGGACCGCGGCAGACAAGCTGGTGAGCGTGCTCTCCGCCAGAAGCTGCCGGATCAGCTGGCCTCGCGAGGCGCCAAGGGCGGCCCGGGTGGCGATCTCCGCCCTCCGGCTGTCGCCCTGAGCGAGCTGGAGCGAGGCGGCATCGGCGCACGCGAGCGCAAGAAGCAGCCCCACCACCCCGAAAAGGAGCCACGACAGCTTCCGAGTCTCATTGGGTCCGCCAAAGTCGATTGCAGCTTCTCGAGCAGAGACGAGTGCGGGAAAGGCCTCGTCCTTCCCACCGGGGAGGCTCTCCGCGCGGTGCGCGGCCACCGCGTCGAGCCTCGACTGCGCCTGCTCGATGCTCACGCCCGGAGCCAGACGGCCCACCATGTCGAGCCATGCGAAGCGCCGATCGTCAAGGGGGTCCACGTAAGCGCGTCCCGGCTTCGGCGTGCTCCACTCCGGGGCCGCCGTCGAGTGCATGGCCATGGGCATCCACAGCAAGGGCCGGGAGTCGAGGCTCACTCCGTTGAACCCCGAAGCCATGGCGCCCACGACCTCGAAGGCCTGCCCGTTGATCCGCAGGGTGCGGCCGGTGGGATCCGGGCCGCCAAAGAGGGTTCGCGACAGACCCTCGGAGAGCACCACCACCGGGTGGGCGCCCCGCTCACGGTCATCCGCGGGCGTCAGGGTCCGTCCGAAGGCGGCCCGCGCTCCAAGCACGTCGAAGTAGTTCCCCGTCACCACCGCACCCGTGACCCGGAAAGCCAAGCCGCCTCCGCCGCTCACGTGGACCGCGATGGAATCGGCAAAAGCGGCGAGCCCCGCGAAGACTGACGTCTCCGCTCGATAGTCCTGGTACATGGGATAGGAGGAGTTCGAGTGGTTCCTCGGGTCCGTGCGCTCGGCAGGCGAGTTGACCGCATCCATGCGCACCAGCCGTTCCGCCTGGGGAAAATCGAAGGGCTGGAACAGCGTCGCGTCGACGAGTGTGAAGATCGCAGTCGACGCGCCGATTCCCAAGGCCAGGATCACGCTCGCCGAAAGCCCGCGCCCGGGCCGGGCCCTCAGACGGGCCATGGCGAGTCTGAGGTCCTGAAGGGTTGGGATCATCGGCCGCCTTTCGGTTTTTCGAACGACCCTGGGAAGCTCATCCGGGCTTGTTCTAATCAATGGCCGTGCCATGATGGCCGCCGCCGCTATCTAATTGTCAAGAAGACACTTCAGGTGGCTTGTGGCCGTCGGCTCCGTGCGTCTCTCGTCCCAATAGCGAACACCGGCTTCCCGAGGCTGGCTCCCCTGGGCTTTTCGTGCATCATGCGCCAAGAGACTGGCGGCAAGCCGATGGGGTCTCGCGAAAGCTCCTCCCGAAGAGGGCCGTGAAGTGCGAGTGACTTGAAAAGCCCAGGTCCAGGGCCAGAGCGGTGATGCCCGCTTCAGGATCCTCGAGCCGATCGAGCGCGGCACGCAGCCTCAAGGTAAGGAGGTAGCGGTGGATCGTGGTGCCGGTTGCCTTTCGAAAGGCGCGGCACAGACAGAAGGCGGAAACGCCAAAGCGCTCGGACAATCGCGCGAGGGGCCAGTCTTCGCTGAAGCGCGCGGAGATCATGGCCCTCGCGGCCTCCCCAATCTCGCGAAGCTCGCGCGAGCCCATGTCGCGCCGGGACGCCACCTTTCGTCGAGGGGTCCGGGCCGCGGCCTCACAGACGATGTCGTCGAGGAGCGCGTAGACCTCCTCCTCGACCGCACGCGCGGTCATTCCCTGCTGAACCCGTCGGAAGAGCCGCCTCTGGGCCAGATACGACTCGTCGCTCACACTCACGAAAGGAAAGGCGAAGGGGCCATCGACGCCGGGTTCGAGGCCGTGCGCGAGTACGGCGTCGAGGGCCGCGGCCCGCGGCACCGCGAACCAATCGCTTCGATCGCCCTCGTCCGCGACGGCCCGGCGGTCGTAGATCTGTCCGCGGTTGTAGACGGTGGCCACGCACTGATCGGCCACGAAACTCGGTCCGCCCGCGTGGCGGATGCGAACGCTCGATCTCGGGAAGACGAAGATGTCGTTCTGAATCGGGCCCGAATCATT
Organism: Vicinamibacteria bacterium; assembly: GCA_019694155.1. GTDB lineage: Bacteria > Acidobacteriota > Vicinamibacteria > Fen-336 > JAGNNV01 > JAGNNV01. The sequence goes on from JAIBCN010000177.1 coordinate 19,677, forward strand.
GAAGCGCGGGTGCGTGGTCGGACACCTGAAGGCGCCGACCAAGAAGCCGTCGCGGTCGTGGAGAACCGAATCGAGTTCGGCGTCAGCCGACGGGTGAAGAGACGGAGGGCCCTGGAGCACGCCCTCAGTCCTGTCGAAGCGCGTCCACGGGATTCACGTTCGCGGCCCGGCGGGCGGGCCCCCAGTGGGCGAGGATCGCGGCGCCGGTCAGAATCCCCAGGGTGCTCGCAACAGTCAGAGGATCCCACGGCTTGACGTCCAGGAGCACGCTCGACATCGCGCGGCCGAGGCCCAGACCAAGGAAGATGCCCATGACGAGGCCGGTGGCGGTCAGTCGGGCGCCCTGCGAGATCACCATCCCCAGGACGTCGCGCACCGAGGCGCCGAGCGCCATCCGCACTCCGATCTCCCGGGACCTTTGGGCGACCAGGAACGCGGTGAGACCGTACAGGCCCACCGCTGAGAGCACCAGAGCCACGAGGCCGAGAGCCATGAAGAGGCCGGTGATGATCCGGTTGCTCGCGAGCTCCTCAAAGGCCACCTGCTCGGCGGTCTTCGCATCGTAGAGAGGCTGATCCGGGTCGGCCGCGCGCAGCGTTTCGCGCAGAAGGGAAAGCACGGGTGAAGGCGTCGCGGTTCGGACCATCAGAACGATCGACCTCTCGGGGCGTTGAGCGTACGGGAGGTAAACCTGCGCCGCCGGCGGCTGTCCGAGCGAGGGATTCGCGATGTTCGCAGACAGGCCCACGACCTCCAGCCATGGCGTCTCCGGACCGCCGACCTGGATCCGCCGCCCCAGAGGATCGCCTTCGCCAAATTCCCGCGCCGCGAAAGCCTGGTTCACGACCGCCACCGCCTGCGACTCCGGGCGGTCGGTGTCCAGAAACTCGCGGCCCTGCTTCACCGGAATGCCGAGCGTCCTGAAGTACCCCGGCGTGGCCGCGGTGACCACCGCGATTCTCGATCGCTCGCTTTCCTGCCCTTCCACCTCGAGACCCATCTGCCGGACCCGATCGAAGACCGGCAGCTCGGTTCCTGCCGCCACGCCCGACGCCTCGCCCCGGGAGCGCAGCGTCTCGACCAGGCCTTCCACGCGGCGGCGCATCTCCTCCGCGGTGCCATAGCGGGACGCCGACAGGTCGATCCGCGCGGTCAGCAGGTCCCGGGTGTCGAAGCCATAGTCGAAATCTCGCAAGGCCATGGCTGCCCTCACCGAAAGCCCCGAGACCATCAGGAGCGCGGTCGCAAGACCCACCTGCAGCACGACGAGACCGCGGCGGCTTCGGCCCACGCGGCCGGAGGCGCCGGCGCCCGCGCTGGCGTCACGAAGCACATTGGAGAGCTCCCGGCCCGCGAGCTGAAGCGCGGGGGAGAGCCCGAAGAGGAGCGGTGCTACGAGCGCCAGTGCCGCCGAGAATGCCAGCACGGCCCAGTCGATGACCACGAGATCGTAGAACTGTTCGAAGGCCACGGTGCGCATGAACTGGATCCCAAGCTGCGCGAGGATGAGGCCGAGGCCGGCGCCGAGCACCGAGAGCACGGCTCCTTCGCCGACGAGCTGCCGTGCGATGCGTCCCTTCCCGGCGCCGAGGGTCATGCGCAAGGCCATCTCCCTCTCCCGTGTAGTGGCGCGAGCCAGCATGATCCCGGCGACATTCGCGCACGCCACCGCGAACACCAGGCACACCCCGACCGTGAGAAGGGCCAGGATCACGTCCGTTCCCGAGCCATACAACCCATCCCGCAGAGGGATGGCGCTCGCCGACCAGTCCTTGTTGGTGTCCGGATGCTCCTTCTGCAGACGCGCGGCGATGGTGCCGAACTCCGAACTCACCTGGGCGGTGGTCACTCCGGCCCTCCGCCTTCCCGTCACGATGAGGTCGCGCCGTTGCCGGTCCTCGGATAGCCCGGCCTGGCCGAGCGGCCGCCACACGTCGATCTCCGAAAAGCGGCCCACTTCGATGGCCGGGGCGACGATGCCGATCACCGTACCCGCTCGGCCGTCGAGGGTCAGAGTCCGCCCGACGACACTCGGATCCGAGCCGAGTTCACGCTGCCAGAAGCCGTGCGCGAGCAGAAACACCGGTGAAGCGCCGGACGCATCCTCCGCGGGCAGGAAGCGGCGCCCTCTCTCGATCTCCAGATCCCAGACCCGGAAGAGCCCTTCGCTCGCGGCGGCGACGGAGACGCGCCGCGCGTCGCCCTGCCCCGTCAGGGCCCCCGTGCCGATCGAGATGGCCACGAGTTCCTCCACCGTCTTGGTCTGCTGCCTGAAGTCGAGGAAGTCTCCGTAGGAGAGGCGCGGGCGGTTGCCGTTCTGCTGTGGATGGAACGACCGCGCCAGGACCATCGTCTTCTCGTCGCGGACGGGCAGGGGCCGAAGCAGGAAGAAGCTCACGAAGCTGAAGATCAGCGCGGAAAGGCCCAGAGCGAGGCCCAGGGTCACGATCACCACGGCCGAGTGGCCGGGCTGAGTGCGGAGCTTCCTGAGTCCGTGTCCCAGGTCCGAGGCGAATGTGGTCATGGCAAAACCCTCCGGTTTCCACGGATAACGCCGCCTTGAAACCTCCGGTTCCCCTGGCCGCTCGATGCGCGCGACATTGTCGGGGTGGGAGGCGAGCTACTCGTATCGAAGGGTTTTTGAAGGATCCACACGTGCGGCGCGCGCCGCCGGGAGGTAGGCGGCTCCCGCGGCCGAAGCGGCGAGAACACCGAGGGAGAGCGCGATCGCCGCCCCGTCCCAGGCCGGAACCCCGAAGAGCTGCGAGCGCACCAGCACCGCGACGCCGATCGCAACGGGCACGCCGAGCAGCAGGCCTCCCGCGACGAGCCGTCCCGCCTGGCCCATGATGAGCCGGACGATGTCGCCCGGCTGGGCTCCCAGGGCGACCCGGACGCCGATCTCGCGGAACCTCTGGCTCACGCCGTGGCTCAACACGCCGTACAGCCCGAGGGCCGCCAGGAGGAGCGCCAACGCGCCGAAGACACTCGCGAGATACGCCATGGTGCGCTCGGCCGCGATGGAGTCGGCGCGGGTCTGGTCCAGGGTGGCGAAGCTCGTGGGGGGCACCGCGGGATCAATTCGGGTGGCGATGCTCCGCAGCGTTTCCATGAGCTGGGCCTCCGGCCCCTTGGCCCTCACGTAGAAAGTCATGGCGCCAAGCACCTTCGCCTGCGCGGAAGGAATGAAGACGTGGCGCCGGCCTTCCTCTTCGTTCACCGCGCTCATGCGGAAGTCCTTGACCACGCCGACGATCTCGAAATCGAAGGTGTCGCCACGGTTGTAGCCGAAGCGCTGCCCTACCGCATCCTTGCCTTTGAAGAAGTGCTTCGCGAACGACTCGTTCACGATGGCCACGAGCGGCGCGCCCGCGCCGTCGCGCTCGTCGAAATTGCGGCCCGAAACGATGGGAGCCGCGATGGTGGTGAACAGTCCCGGGGTGACCTCGAGCCACAGGGGATTCATGTCCTCCTGCTCCGTCGGCGTGTAGCCGGGGATCTTCACCGTGCTCGAGGAATTGCTGTTGGTGAGCAGGCTGTTGTCGGAAAGGCCGACGGACGCGACGCTCGGCTGCGCCGCGATCTCCGCGGTCACCCGATCGAAGAGGGAGCGCTTCCGGGCCTCGTCGTATCCCGCGAGAGCCGGGTTGAGGCTGAAGGTGACGATGCGCTCGGTCTCGTACCCCACCGGCCGGCTCGCCAGGTTGAAGAGCGAGCGCGCGAGAAGGCCGGCCCCCACGAGCAGGGACAAGGAGAGGGCGAGTTGTCCGATGACCAGTCCGTTTCGCGTGCGGCGGCCGCCCGCGGCGGTGGCGCCGCTTCCTTCCCTCAGGGACGGCGTGAGGGCCACGCGCGTGCCCTGCAGGGCAGGAACGACGCTCGAGACCACCACTCCCAGGAACGCGAGCAGCGCCGCGAAGGCGAGCACTCTCCCGTCCAGCGAGAAGCTCAGGAGAGCCCGGGCGTCCGGGTCGGGCAGGGTATCGACGAGCAGCTTCCCGCCCACCACGGAGACGGCGAGGCCAGCGACGAGACCGAGGGTCGCGAGCACGGCGCCCTCCACGACCAGTTCGCGGATGAGACGGGCGCGGGTGCCGCCGAGGGAGAGACGCACCGCGATTTCCTTGCGCCGCTTGGTCGCCCGCGTCAGGAGCAGATTCGCGATGTTGAGGCAGCCGATGAAGAGCACGAGCGATGCCGTGGCGAGCAGGATCCGGAACGGCGCTTCCGCCTGTTCGCGGAACCCCGACGCCCCTGCTCCGCCCGGATGCAGTTCGATCGACTTCTTGACGAAGCGCTCGCGGAACTTCTCCGAGTTGCGCGTCATCGTCTTCACTTCCTCGGCGAGGATCTGCTTGTAGAGCACGTCGAGACGGCTCTGCGCCTCGGCCATGGTGACCCCCGGCTTGAGCCGCGCCACCGGGGTCAGGAACATCGCGCGCCTGGACTCCAGTTCGTCCCACGTGGGCGTCACCACCCGCTTCATGGTCAGAGGCACGTAGGCCTGGGCATCCTGACCGACCTCGAGGCCGCGGAAATTGGGCGGGGCCACGCCGACGATCTCCATGCTGGCCGCGTTGATCCGGACCGCCCGGCCGACGATGTTGGGATCGAGACCGAACCGGCTCTGCCAGTAGGAGTATGAAATCACGACGACCGGATGTCCGCCGACGTTCACATCGTCCGCGGAGGACAGGAGCCGGCCTTTCGCGGGCTGCAGGCCGAGAACCTCGAAGTAGGAGCCCGAGACGAGGTTCGCGGAGACGCGCTCCGTGCTGGAATCGACGCCGAAGAAGATGGTGGTGGGCAGGTAGGCCAGGACGCCCGCGAAGACGTCGGACTTGTCGCGGAAGTCCTTGAACATCGGGTAGGAGATCGGCATCGGGAAGTTCTTGTTCGACTCGAACATCCCCGAGTTGGGCCCCGGAGTGTCGATGATCACGAGACTCCCGGGGTCCTTGACGGGCAGCGACCGTAGCAGGACCTGGTCGAACAGCGAGAACACGGCGGTGTTCGCCCCGATTCCGAGGGCGAAGGTGAGCACGATCAGAAGGGTCAGACCCGGGGTCCCCGCCACCCGCCGCAGCGCGAGGCGCACGTCGCCGAGCAGGCCGCGCATCAGGCGATCTGCGCGTTTTCGGGCATGGCGCCTTCTTCGACGATGCGCCCGTCGAAGATATGGATGGTGCGATCGGCGTACTTGGCGAAACGCGGATCGTGGGTCACCATGACGATGGTGGCTCCGCCCTGGTGCAGTTCGGTCATGAGCGCCATCACCGCGTCGCCGTTCTTCGAGTCGAGGTTTCCCGTCGGCTCGTCGGCGAGGAGGACCGCGGGCGAACCCACGAGGGCCCTCGCCACCGCGACGCGCTGCTGCTGACCGCCGGAGAGCTGGCTCGGCAGATGCTTGGCGCGGTGCCCCATGCCCACCCGCTCCAGGGAGTCCATCGCGCGCTTCTTCCTTTCGGCCGCGCTGGTTCCGCGATAGGTGAGCGGAAGCTCGACGTTCTCGAAGACGGTGAGGTCGCCGATGAGGTTGAAGCTCTGGAAAATGAAACCGATCTCGCGGTTGCGAACCCGCGCACGGTCGGCGGCGGTCAGTTTCGCCACCGGCTGGTTGTTGAGAATGTACTGGCCGTCGGTGGGCGAATCGAGCAGGCCGAGGATCGAAAGCAGAGTCGACTTGCCGCAGCCCGAGGGCCCGGCGATGGCCGCGAACTCGCCCTTCTGAATCTTCAGGTGAATCCCCGAGAGCGCGTGGGTCTCGACCTCGTCGGTCAGGAACACCTTGGTGACGCCGGACAGGTCGATCAGGGCGGGGGTATCGGTCATGGTTCTCTCGGGCTCCTAGAAGAAGGTCTTTGCTGCTTCAACGTCCGGACGGGGCGTTATGTTCCACTCTCGTGGAGATTTGACGTCTCGACTTGGCGGCGGGTGCTTACGAAATCTCTACTTCAGGCGAATCCGGTCGAAGGCATCCCAGGCCGAGGCATCGGAGAGGATGACCTCGTCTCCCAGGTTCAGGCCGTCGAGGATCTGCACGCTGTTGACGGAGGCGCGGCCCAGGCGGACCCGGACGCGATGCGCCTCGCCGGTCACCGGATCCACGCGGAAGAGACTGATCGTGCTCTCCCCCGCTCCCTGCGCGGGCCTGCCCACGTAAAGGGTGTCGCTCAATCGCGCGACTTCGATGGTGCCATCGACCGTGAGATCGGGCCGGGCGCCCTTCGGCAACTCCCCTTCCAGAGAGACGTCCACCGCAACCGTCCCGTTCTGCGCGGCCGGATCGATGCGGACCACTTTGCCCTTGACCACGCCGTTGCGGGTGTCGATCTCACAGGGGAGCCCGAGGGCCAGGTCCTTGGCCGACGTTTCGGCGACACGGATCACGGCTTTGAGACGGGTGGGTTCGACCACGCGGGCGAGGTTCGTTCCCGGGGTCACGCGCTGACCCACTTCCACGGGAACGGACTGAAGCACACCCGTGATCCCGGCGCGGACCTTCAAGGCGTCGCGCTGAGCCCGGCGCAGACGTGCCTGCCCGAGGCGCTGCTCGACGGTGGCGCGGGGCACCGCGATCTGCGCTTCGATGGATTCGTTCGAAAGCTTCATCCGCTCCTGCTCGATCTTGGCCCGGCCCTCGAGTTCCTCCGCCGCGGCCTTGGAGAGCTTGGCGTTCAGACCGGCCACGAGCCCCTGGGCTGCGAGCTCCACGTCGGCATCCGCGCGAAGGCGCGCCTGGCGCGATTCGGAATCCACCCGGGCCGCCGTCGCCTGCTGGTCGAGGCGCGACCTCTCGATGTTCGACCTGGCCTCGGCGAGGCGGGCTTCGGCTTCGCGCAGCTGCGACTCGGCGTCCAGCACCTGCATCTCGAGATCAGGATTCGAAAGCTCCAGGATGATGGTGTCGGGCTTCACCGCCGTGCCGGGCAGCGCCACGATCCTCTCCACGCGCGCTTCGGTGAGCGCGGGGATCCATCGCACCTCCTCGGGCACCAGAGTGCCGAGGCCGCGCATCTGCAGGAGCATCTCACCCCGCTTCACTTTGTCGAGGAAGAGCGTGCCGCGGTCGACGCTCGGCGCCGCCGGCTTGAGCTGGGAGAGGCCCCAGGTCGCGGAGAGCAGTACTACCGCGGCGCCGATGCCGATCTGAAGATTCCGTTTCTTGCGCTTGACGGCAAGGTCGGGGCGAGCAATGTCCATGGCGATCCTCGTATCAATGCCTGTGCCAGCCGGCTCAGGTCTAGCTATCCTAATTATTTTCAGTCACTTGAATCAATTCGCGACCGGCTGTCCTGGGCATTTCAGTCCCATTTGCGGACACCGGGTTCCCGTGGGCGGAAACCGGCTGAAAGCGGGTGGGCGCGTGGCGGCGGGCGCGCTCGCGAAGAGAGGCGCCGCCGTTTCTCGCGTCAACGCCCACGGGCCGGGCCACGAAAGGCCCGCGCTGCGCGCTCCGGCGGCTCCGCGGACTCTTCGAGAATCCACGGGCTTCGGCTCGCGGCCTGGGGGCGATTCCCCTCGCCCCCCTCTCCGTGCGATCAGGCGACCCTGGCATCGCAGTCCGCCTGGACTAACAGATCGTGTTAGTCGAGTGTTAGTCCCGGGAGGGCTCGCCGGGCGAGGTCCGGCGCGATGCCTTCGCGGCCTTCCCCGCGGCCAGGGTCTTCGGGACGTCGGCGCGGTACGGCGCGAAGCTCTCGAAGGGCGGGGTGATGATCGCGCCCGGAACCGCGCGCCCCTCGGCCTCCCGCTCGGCGAGCCTCTTTTCGAGCTGCGCGATCTGCTCCTCCCACCCGAGGTCGATCTCCGCCTGGGTTGCGCAGCCGACGCGCAGGGTCTCGGCCGCGCCTTCGCTGGCTTTGGGGGCCTGCTCGGCCGCGGAGAGCATGGCGGCGGAGGCAAGAGTCACGAACGAGAACGAGAGTGTCTTCAGCATGGGCTTGATCATGGGTTTGCTCCTGAACGCATCACGCCTCATGGCGACGGCGGGACGCAGGGGTTGAGCGGCTAGGAAACGCGAAAGAAAACCAGTCAGTTGAACGCCGGTATACGACTGTCCGAGGCCGGACACCGTGGTTCCGGAAGCGAACGGTTCCACGGATGAAAGCGCTGGCCGTACAACGGTTTGGCCGTGCGAGCGAGGCTGAACTTTCGGTTGCTTCACACCCGAAGAGACGAGCGATCCGGGCAAACGGTTCCCTTCAACCGAAAGGCTTGTTCACGGACTGCCGGGCGAGCGGGAATGGAGCTAACCCGGGCCTTCTCGAGAGCGTCTCAACAAGGACCGGGCCCAGTCCCCTCCCGCTTCTTTCGGGGGCCGCGCGCCCTTCACGGAGGAGAGATGATGTCCGATCAAAACCTTGCCGCGTTCGCGCGCGACGTCCGCTTCGCCCTGAGACAACTGCGCCGCGACCGCGCATTCGCCCTCGCCGCCATCTTCACTCTGTCACTCGGCATCGGCGCCACCACCGCACTGTTCAGCGTCCTGCAGGCCGTGGTCCTGAACCCTCTGCCCTTCCCCGGCTCCGAGCAGCTCATCGATATCGCCACCACTTCGCAGGGTGAACCCGGCGCGATCTCCGCGGGCAACTACTACGTCATCAGGACGGGCTCGCGCACTCTCGCCGGGGTCGCGGCTCGGAGCGGAGCCACCTTCAACCTCACGGGAGACGGCGACCCCGAGCGGGTCCCGGGAGCGCGCGTCACCGCCTCCTACTTCAAAGTGCTGGGAATCGAGCCGGAACTGGGGCGCCCGTTCACTGACTCCGATGAGTCGTCGGCGAACACGCGCGTCGTGATCCTGAGCCGCCGTCTCTTCACGAGGCGCTTCGCCGCGGACCCCGCGATCATCGGCCGGACGATCCTTCTGAGCGGGTCGCCTTACGAGGTCCTGGGCGTGATGCCTGAGACCTTCCGGATCCCCGAGGATCCCGCGGAGCTGTGGACGCCGCTCGGCCTCACCGAAGCCGGCGCGAGCTTCGATGCAAGCTACCTGTCCGTGGTCGCGCGGCTCAAGGATGGCGTCACCGATTCGGGCCTCGCGGCGGACATCGCGGCGCTGAATCGCGCCATCCTCGAGGCCGCTCCTCGCGACAACGAGGGCCGCTCTCTCGTGGCGAACCGCCTGCTGGACCAGATCGTCGGCGACTATCGACCGCGCCTGTTCCTCCTCCTGGGCGCGGTCTCCCTCGTCTTCCTGATTGCCTGTGTGAATGTCGCCGGCCTGCTCATGGCGCGAGGCGCCGCAAGGCATCGCGAGATCGCCGTCCGCGCGGCGCTCGGAGCGGGTCGCGCGCGCCTCGCGCGCCAGCTCATGACCGAGGCCCTGGTGCTCTGCGCGATGGGAACGCTCGGCGGCATCGCCCTGTCGGCGGCGGCTCTGCCGGTGTTCGTCTCGCAAAGCCCCGCGGGCGTTCCCCGACTTGCGGAGGCCGCGATCAGCGCGCCGGTCCTGGTCGCAACCGCGGTCCTGGCCCTCATCGCCACCCTCCTCGCCGGGATCGCTCCCGCGCTCCGCGAGTCCCGCGCCGATCTCACCGCGGGCGCGGCACAGAATTCGCGCGGTTCGGTCGGGGGCGTCCGCGACTCGGTCAGGCAGGCATTCGTGGCGGCCGAGACAGCGCTCGCACTCATGCTCCTGATGGGCGCCGGCCTCCTGATCCGGAGCGCGTCCAACCTCGAGCGAGTGTCCCCCGGCTTCGACCCGCAAGGCCTCCTGACCGCCCGCGTGGCTCTGCCCGTGTCGGCTTATCCCGGAGAGGAGAAACCCGCGGCCGCAGCCGCGCGCATGGTCGAGGCCCTCGCCTCCCGGCCGGGCGTCGCCGAGGCCGCCGCATCCACCCGGCCGCCCCTCATCGGCGATGTCGACTACGGCCTGCGAATCGAGGGCCGTGAGCCCGTTCCCAAGAACCGCATCAACGCGCGCATGCAGCTCGTGACACCGGGCTATCTCGAAACGCTTCGCGTTCCTCTTCGCGCCGGCCGGACTTTCTCCGACGCGGACCTGCGCAGTGCCCCGCGGGTGATGATCGTGAGCGAAACCCTCGCGCGTCTGGCCTGGCCCGGAGAAAATCCGATCGGCAAACGCATCGCCTGTTGCGAAGGCCGGCCCGACGCGCCCGTGTGGAAGGAGGTGATCGGCGTGGTGGCCGACACGAAAGCGCGTGGTCTTCAGACCCCGGGCTTCGCCGAGTTTTACCTTCCCATGGACCAGGCCCCGTCCCGCTCCTTCGAGGCGAACGGAGGTTCCATCACGCTCGTGGCACGATCCTCCAGCGCGAACCCGGCGGCACTCGCGCCCCTCGTACGGGACGCGGTGAGACAGGTGGACCCGGGACTGCCGCTCTATGACGTCGCCACCATGCAGTCGCGGGTTGCCGCCTCCTCCGCGCTGATGAGGTTCAATCGCTTCCTACTCTCCTGTCTCGGCCTCGTGGGACTGGCGCTCGCCGCGATCGGCATTTATGGCGTCATCGCCTACCTGGCCGGTCAGCGGTCGCGTGAGATCGGCGTTCGCATGGCCCTGGGCGCCAGGCCGGTCGACGTGGTCCGGCTGGTCCTGAGCCAGGGTCTCGCTGCAGTGAGCGTTGGGCTCGTGCTCGGCGGCATCGGAGCCTTCGCGCAAGGCCAGGCGGTCGAAGCCCTTCTCTTCGGGGTCTCCGGGCGCGACCCGGGGACCTTCGTCGCGGTCGCCGGAGTGCTGGCGCTCGCCGCCTTCGGCGCGAGCATGCTCCCCGCAATGCGCGCCGCCAGGATCGATCCGGCGAAAACCCTCGCCGAGCCCTGAGCAACCGGTGCTTTCCCCTATCGAGACCGGGATTCGGGCGGGAGCGGGCTTAAGAAGGCGTCTCGGGGAGCCACGGCTTCCGCCTGGAACCTGACGATCTCGTATCGCCACGACCCGTCGGCCCGGGCGCCCCACTTCGGATACCTGACACTCCCGGAGGAGGCCAGAGGTCCGAACGCAGTCCCCCGCTCATCGCCGCCTGCGCCAAACAGCATCGGCTCGCCCTTCCGGTTCACGACAAACCAGTTCAGGACGGTTCCGTCGGCATTCAGGACCTCGAGGCGAAAGGGACCGGGCGCGCGATAGGTGAGGCTTGTGTCCCGCTTCGCCATGCGATGGAAGGTGCGATAGACATTCGCCTCCCACCACGCTCGATCCGCCTGGTACTGCGCCTCGGTCAGGCGCGCGCCCGCCTCAGGCCCCAGCTCGCGCATCCCCACGCCGCCCTCGATTCGTCGCGCGCGTGTGAACTCTCCATTTCCCGCCCAGAAGCGCACACGCGGCGACTTGAGGTCGTTCCAGATCCTGTTCACGAAAGGCTCCGAAATGTCGAGATCGTCGTGCCGCGCCTCGACGTGAACGAACGTGACTGCCGCCCACGCGTCGCGGCCACCCATCGCGTGCAGGAGCTTCTCCGCGAGTGCCGGGCCGGGGTCTTCGGGCGGCGCCTGCTTCGCAAGGGCCGGGAGCGCGGAGGAGATCAGGAGAGCGGCGAGCGCGAGGGTTGGTTTCATGGCGCCGTTACCGCGAGCAATTCGCGCGCCACTGCCCTCCAGGCTGCCTGCAATGCGCGTCCGATTGCGGGACGCCAGGTCCCAAACACGAACGCCCGGCCTCGCCAACCCGCTTGAAACCAGGCGGTTCGCCTGGCACGGGACTTGGTAGCACCGACACCATGACATTCGTGACCGGTCTGCTCAGCGCTTTCCGGCAGGCCTTTCGACAGCTGGGCCGCGCTCCGGGGTTCAGCGCCGTGGTTGTCGTCATCGTTGCTCTGGGAATCGGCGCCAACGCGGCGATCTTCTCCGTGGTTCGGGCCGTCATGCTCCGGCCCCTGCCCATGGCCGAACCGGACCGCCTCGTCCGTCTGCGCGAGAACTTCGGCAATGGCGCGGAGGAGACCCAGCTGAATCTCGCCCCCATCACCTGGCAGCGATGGCGCGAATCGAACACCGTCTTCACCGACATGGCGGCCGCCACTGGAGCGACCTTTACTCTCACCGGAGAGGGCGAGGCGGAGTACGTGCCCGCCGCGGTGATCTCGCACAACTTCTTCCCCGTTCTGGGCGTGGCGCCGGCACTCGGCCGGAACTTCCTTCCCGAAGAGGACCGTCCCGGGGCGGCGCGGGTGGTGCTAATCAGCCACGGTTTCTGGCAGCGTGTGCTTGGCGGCGCCTCAGACGTGCTCGGCCGCACCGTCACGCTGGACGGAGAGAAGCGGACGGTGGTGGGCGTGATGCCCCGAGACTTCCGCCATCCCTATCGAGCGCAGATCTGGGCGCCCATCGCCTTGAACATCGACCCCGCGCAGGCGTCTGGCCACTATCTCTACGTCCCCGCGCGTCTCAAGCCGGGGGTGACCCTCGCCCAGGCCGAAGAGTCGATGCGCGGGCTTTGCGAACGCATCGCGCGGGATTTCCCGGCGCCCACGAACGCGCGTCAGGCGCAGATCGTGCCTCTCCAGGACAGCTTCGTCCGGGATTCGAGGCCGCGCCTCGTCGCGGTCATGGCCGCGGCGCTCTTCGTTCTCCTCATCGCGGGCGCCAACATCGCAAGCCTCCTCCTCGCGCGCCAGGTGAGCCGGGCCACCGAGACGAGCGTGCGCGCGGCCCTGGGCGCATCGCGCGGCGTGCTACTGCGCGAGTTCCTCGCCCTGAGCCTGCTGCTCGCGGCGATCGGCAGCGTCCTCGGCGTGATGCTGGCCTCGCTGCTCACGGGGCCGCTTTACGCACTCTCCCCGATGGCAAGCGATTCGACCGGCAACGCCATGCGCGAGTTCGACACCGCAGTGCGCATCGACGGGCAGGTCCTCCTCGTCACCACGGGTCTCACTCTCCTCGTCGGTCTGGGCTTCCGCCTGCTGCCCGCGCTTCGCGGCAGCCGGGACGATCTTCAGCTCGCCATCAAGGGCGGAAGCCGCGGGTCCACCCTCGACCGCGGCACCCGGGGCACCCTCTCGTCGCTGGTCGTGGCCGAGATCGCGGTGGCGCTCGTGCTTCTCGTGGGCACGGGCCTGATGATCCGGAGCTTCGCGAACCTGGTGGCGCTCGACTGGGGCTTCGAAACCAGGGACCGCCTCGCCTTCAACGTGACCTTCTCGAGCCACCTCCGGCCCGAACATCGGGATCGGGTCGCCTACATCAACGAGACGCTCGATCGCCTGCGCGCCCTTCCCGGAGTGGAGGGAGCGACCGCTACCACGCTCGACCTCATCGCCCGCGGCCGGAACCTCGCGGGGATCACGCCCGAAGGCAGCACCCCCCCAGAGGGCCGTGGCTATTTCATCGTGACCCACAAGATGGTCGCTCCCGGCTATTTCAAGGAGCTCGGCATCGGAATCGTGAAGGGGCGCGGCATCGAGGAAACGGACGGCGCGGCGGGACAGCGGGTGGCGGTGGTCTCCCAGGAGTTCGCCAGCTACTTCTGGCCCGGCCAGGACCCGATCGGCAAGACGATCAAGCGCGGCCGGCCCGACGACCCGCGGCCGCCATATCTCGTGGTGGGCGTGGCGCGTGATGTGGAGGGCACCTTCGACCCCACAGACGGAGGCGAGTTGCACGGCGCCTGGTACCTTTCGTACGCCCAGAACCCGAACTACCTCGCGGACGACGTCAGCTTCGTGGTTCACTCGAGCCTGCCCACCGCCGTTCTGCAGCGCCAGATCCGCGGTCAGCTGGCCAGGGTGGACCCGGCCATAGCGCCCTATGACTTCAACACCGTGGACCGGCTGGTCGAGGACACGCGCGTCGAGGATCGCTTCGGCCTTCTCATGATGAGCCTCTTCGGATGCCTCGGTCTGATCCTGTCGGCGGTCGGCCTCTACGGCCTGCTCTCTTTCCAAATCGCGCGCCGCACGAGGGAGTTCGGCGTTCGCAGCGCGCTCGGCGCGAGTGCCTCCGACACCGCGCGGCTCATCCTGGGGCAGGGCGGACGTCTCGTCGCCCTGGGTCTCGGGGCAGGCCTGGTGTGCGCGGCCGCCCTCGCCCGCGTCATGGAGAGCCAGCTTCACGACGTCTCCGGGGTGGACCCCTTCGCCTACCTGGCCGCCGCCCTGGTGCTGACCTCGACCGCCACGCTCGCCTGCGCCCTGCCCGCGCGACGGGCCGCCCGCGTGGACCCCATGGTGGCGCTGCGTGAGGACTGAGGATCTGCCGACCCGCCACCCCACCCCGAAGGAGGGCCCATGCGCAGCGATCTCGTGAACGCCTTTCGTTCTCTGCAGAAATCACCGGGCTATGCCCTGGCCGCCATTCTCACTCTTGCCCTCGGCATCGGCGCCAACACCGCGATCTTCAGCGTGGTCAACGACGTCCTCCTCCGCGATCTTCCCTATGCGGAGCCGGAGCGGCTGGTCATGCTCTGGGAGCGGAGCGTGGAGCGAGGCCATCTCATGAACCCCGTCTCGCCCGCGAACTTTCTGGACTGGCGCGAGCGATCGGAGAGCTTCAGCGCGGTCGCCGGTTTCTTCGATCGCACCTTCACTTTGACGGGCGAGGGCGAGCCCCGCGACGTGGACGCCACCGGAGTCACCCCGAACTTCTTTGCCATGCTCGGCGCAAAGCCGCAGCTCGGCCGCCTGCTGAACGCGGACGACGAAAAGCCGGACAGCCCGCTCGCCGTGGTTCTCAGCGACAAGTACTGGCGGTCGCAGTTCGGCGGCCTTCCCGGCGTGATCGGCCGCAGGTTGACTCTGAGCGGCAGCCCCGCGACGGTCGTGGGCGTCATGCCGCGCGATTTCGGCTTCTACGTGAAAGAGGCCTCTTTCAACCGCGCGCCACCCGCCTTCTGGGTGCAGGCGCGTTTCGACACCTCGCACCGGATCCGGCGCGGCCGCTACCTGGCGGCGCTCGGCCAGCTCAAGCCGGGAGTGACCATTGAACGAGCGCAGGCGGAGATGACCGCCATCGCGAGCACCCTCGAACAACAGAACCCCGGCTTCAACAAGGGGTGGGGCGTCAACGTGGTGCCTCTGCGGGCGCAGCTTTCGGGCGAGATCCGGCCCGCGCTCCTGCTGGTGTTCGGCGCCGTGTGTCTCACTCTCTTCATCGCCTGCGCCAACGTCGTGAATCTGCAGCTCGTCCGGGCCTCGGCGCGGGCCCGCGAGTTCACGGTGCGCGCGGCGCTCGGGGCTTCGCGGCGCCGGCTGGTCCGGTTTCTTCTCCTCGAGAATGTCGTCCTCGCGCTGCTTGGCGGTGCCGCGGGCCTGTTCCTCGGACGGCTCGGGTTGTCCTCGGTGCAACGCCTCATGCCCAAGGACCTGCTTCCCGCCGATTACATCGGCCTCGACGGCCCCATTCTGGCCTTCACGGTCGGTGTGTCCGCCCTGACCGGCCTTCTCTTCGGTCTCGTACCGGCGCTCGCCGCATCGAACCCGCGCCTCGCCGACGCCCTGAAGGACGGAAGCCGCGGAGGCACCTCGGCTCGAGGCCGCAGGATCCGCCAGGTGTTCGTCACCGCGCAGGTGGCGGTTGCCCTGATCGTGCTGATCGGCTCCGGCCTGCTTCTGCGCAGTTTCGACCGGCTGCTCTCGACGAACGTCGGCTTCGACGCCCGCAACCTGCTCGCCGCCCGAATCACGCTGCCCGGTTCGAGCTACGGCGATGACGCGAAGATACAGGCCTTCTACGAACAGCTGCTCGCGCGGGTGAAGGGGCTGCCCGGCGTCCTCGCGGCCACAGGGAACGTCTTTGCGCCTTTCGCGGGCCCGGGCGCGGGCACCGACTTCGACATCGTCGGGAGGCCGGCCCCCGCGGGGCAGGCGCCGGTGACCGACGTGCGGGTCGTGGCCGCCGACTACTTCAGCGCTCTGCGCATCCCGCTGATCGCCGGCCGTACCTTCTCGCCGGAGGAGCATGCGCGCAAGCGCGGCGTGATCATCATCAACGAAACGCTCGCGCGCCGGCACTTCCCGGACCGAAGCCCCATCGGCGAGAAGCTGGTGGTGAACATGCGCCGCCCCGCGGTGCCGAGCGAGATCATCGGCGTGGTCGGCGATATCCGTCACGAACGCCTCGATCAGCCGGCGAGAGAGATGGTGTACTGGCCCCACTCCGAACTTCCCATCGGCATGATGACGCTCCTCGTCCGGACCGAGGGAAACCCGCTGCTGCTCGGACCCTCTTTGCAGCGCGAGGTCTGGGCCATCGATCGCGACCTCCCGGTGTCCGAACCGAGAACCATGGAGCAGCTCATGGCGGGCACGGTCGCGAGACAGCGGTTCGCGACCCTGCTCTTCGGCCTCTTCGCGACTCTCGCGCTCCTGCTCGCCTCTCTCGGCATCTACGCGGTCGTCTCCTACAAGGTGGCCCTCGAGACCCGGGACATCGGCGTTCGCATGGCCCTCGGCGCCGGCCGCGAACGCGTGCTGAGCGGCGTCCTCGCAAATGGCGGGCGCCTGGCCGGGGTCGGCGTGGTCATCGGCCTCGCCGCCTCCCTCGGCCTGACCCGCCTTCTCTCCAGCCAGCTCTATGAAGTGAGCGCCACCGATCCGCTGACCTTTCTGATCGTGCCCGCCCTTCTCATGGTCATCGCCGTGCTTTCCGCCCTCCCCGCGGCCCGGCGCGCCGCCGGAGTCGAGCCCATGGCCGCATTGCGCGAGGAATGATGCTCAGGGACTTCCTGCGAGCGTTCAGGACCTGGGGGCGCACGCCCAGGCTCACGCTCGCGATCGTGCTTTGTATCGCCGTCGCCATCGGAGGCGCGTCCACGGTATTGACCTTCGTCTACAGCCTTCTGTGGAGGCCCCTCCCCTTTCCCGACGCCTCTCGCCTAGTTCTCGTCAAGCCGAAGAGCGTGAACGGGAGCCCGGGCTCACGCCCCTACCTCTCCTATCCGGACTTCTCCGACCTTCGCGCCGCCGCCACCTCCTTCGAGGCGATCGACGCGGCCCTGGTGTCGCGCCTCGTGATCGTCACCGAAAGCGGCGCGGAACGCCTTCGAGGCGAGGTGGTGACCCCGGGCTACTTCTCTCTCTTCGGCCTCACGCCCCAGGTCGGCCGCGTCTTCACCGAGGCCGAGTATGCGGGACGCGGCGAGAGGGCGATCCTCATCTCCAGCCGGCTCTGGCGCTCTCACTTCGCGGCGGAGGAAGAAATAGTGGGGCGCGCGGTGCAGACCCGCGCCGGACCGGCGGTGGTCATCGGCGTCATGTCCGAGGGGTACCTCGGCGTCGCCGAGGACGAGGGCACCGACTACTGGCTGGCCGAGGGCCAGACCAATCACCCGTCGCTGCTGACGTCCCGCTCCGAACCCACGGCCCTCGTATTCGCGCGCCTCAAAAGCGGGGTTGATATCGCCGGTGCCGAGGCCGAGGTGACAGCACTCCTCACTCGCATCGCCCGGCAGAACGCCGCCACGACTCGGGAGCCCGGGGCCACCCTCGTGAGCTTCGGTGAGAAGTGGCGTGCCGACCTTCGCCCCGGCCTCGTGGTGATGCTCGTGGCTTCCCTCTTCCTCCTCGGCATCGGTTCCGGGAACGTGGCGATCCTTCTTCTCGCCCGCCTGGTGTCCCGGGAGCGGGAGATCGCGGTCCGCCTCTCGATGGGCGCCACCCGGAAGGACCTGATGAGACTCCTCGGCGCCGAGGGCGCCGTCCTGGCCCTGCTGGGCGGAGGCCTCGGGGTGGGGCTCTCGATTGGCCTTGGAGAGATGTTCCGCGCTGTCGGGGGGCTCGCCCTCCCCACCCATCTTCCCGTCGTCTTCGGAATTGCGCCCCTGGCCTTGAGCGCGGGCGTCGTCCTTCTCACGGGCACCGCCTTCACGCTCGTGCCCGCGCTGGTGGCGGCCCGGGTCGATTCCGCGGCCGCGCTCCGAACGGGGGGACGTGGCGTCGCCGCGAGCGCCTTGCAGGGCGGGGCGGGGCGCCTGCTCGTCATCGGCCAGACCGCGCTCGCCGTCGTCCTTCTTTCGGGCGCGGCCCTCTTCATCAGAAGCTACGACAAGCTGCGCTTCCTCGACCTCGGCTTCCGGACGGAGGGCCTCCTCCGCTATCAGGTATCGCTCCAGCGGGAGACGTATCCCACCGGCGAGGCCATGGACGCGTTCTTTCGCCGGCTCGCCCTCGACCTGCGCGCCATTCCCGGCGTTCGCGGCATCGGCTATCTGGCTCCCACGCTGCCGCCCTACGACGCGAACGAAATCGAAGTGCGGCTCCCGGGCGGCGCCGCCTTGGAAGACCGCTTCCGATCAAACCAGCACTTCGCCACCAATGAGGCGTTCGAGATCCTGGGCGTGCGCCTGAGTGAAGGTCGCCTTTTCGGGCCGCAGGATCGGCGCGGCGGGGCGCCGGTGGCGCTGGTGAGCCGGACCTTCGCCCGCAGGGTGTCTCCCACGGGCTCGGCCCTCGGCCGCGTGGTGACCCTTCCGGACGGACTGCAGGCGACCATCGTGGGGGTGGTCGCGGACGCTCGGTGGAACGGGCAGCGCAACCGCCGGCCATCGGGCCTCAACATCTTTCTCTCGCTCGACCAGTTCCCCCAGGCGTCGGTGGGCGTCCTCTTCGACGCGGCGGTGAACCCCCGATCCCTCATCGATCCCGTCCGCCGGGTGGTGGTGGCCCGTGACCCCGCGGCCGCCCTCCACTGGATCGACACCATGGACGAGGCCCTGGACTTCCAGACGGTGAGCGAGAGGTTCTGGACCCTCCTCACGGCTGCTTATGCGACGACCGCGTTTCTCCTGGCCGCCCTGGGCCTTTACGGCATCCTCAGTCACGGCGTCGCCAGCCGGGTTCGGGAGATCGGCGTCCGCCTCGCCCTCGGAGCCACGAGCGGCGCCGTCGCGCGCTTCGTCGCCCTCCAGGGCCTGCGGCTGGTGGGGACGGGACTCGGCGCGGGGCTCCTTCTCGCGCTCCTGCTCGGCCGGTTGATCGAGTCGCGGCTCTACGAGACAAGCTCTGCCGATCCCCTGGCGCTCGCGGCGGTTGCCGCTTCCCTGCTCGCGGTGAGCGCGCTCACGGCCTGGCTCCCGGCCCGCCGGGCGGCCCGCGTGTCGCCGCTCACCGCTCTTCGATCGGAGTGAACTCCCCATGAACCATCTCGTTTACGCGCTCCGTCAAATGGTGAAGCGGCCGCTCCTCGCCTCCGCCGCCATCCTCTCGCTCGCCCTCGCGATCGGGGCGAACACCGCGCTCTTCACGATCTTCGACCAGCTCATCCTGCGGCCCCACCGCTTCGATGACCCGAATACGCTGGTCCGCCTCTGGACGAACAACCCGCAGAAGGCGTTCGTGGGGCCTGCCTACTCGCTCCCGAAATACGAGCTGGTGCGGGACCAGCAGACCGTGTTCGCCGGCATCGCGGCTTCCGTGTTCTCGAGTTTCTCCTTCGCGCGCACCGGCGCCGAACCCGAGCAGGTGGCCGGCCAGAAAGTGAGCGATCAGTTCTTCAAGGTGCTGCATGTCGACCCCGCGCGCGGCCGTCACTTCACTTCGGAAGACGACAGGCCGGGCGCCGTTCCGGTGGCGATCGTCAGCCATGAGTTCTGGCAGACGCGCCTCGCCGGGGCGGAGGCGGCCCTTGGCGCTCCCCTGCGCCTCAACGGCGTGGACCACACCTTGGTGGGCATCCTGCCGCCCCACCTCTCGAACCCTTTCAGCAACGTTCAGGTCTTCGTGCCGCGCGTGGCCGAACCACCGGCGCTCCTGCCCGCGCAGGTGCAGGTGGGCGCCACCTATCTCCAGGTGACCGCCCGCCTCAAGCCCGGCGTGACGCTCGACCAGGCGAACAAGGAGATCGCGGTGCTGGGCGCGCGTTATGCCGCGGCTTTCCCGAGCAAGCTCGATGCTCAGAACCCGTCCGATCTCCGCACGCTCACCGAGGAGCTCGCGGGAAACCTTCGCCCCACCCTCAGGCTTCTCCTGGGCGCGGTGGGCGCGGTTCTCCTGATCGCCTGTGCGAACGTGTCGAACCTCTTCCTCGCGAGCCTCTCCTCCCGCAGCAAGGAAGTCGCGGTCCGCCTCTCCATGGGCGCCGAGCGGCATCATCTCGTCCGGCAGTTCCTTGTGGAGAGCCTCCTCTTCTCGGTCATTGCCACGCTGGCCGGAGCTTTCCTCGGTCATCTGGGCCTCGTCGCCATCACTCAGGCCGCGGCGAACCAGCTGCCGCCCAACACCGTGTTCGAGTTCAACAAGCTGTCTTTCGCCTTCATGGCCGCGATCTGCGTGGCGAGCGCACTTGCCGTTGGCCTCGTCCCCGCTCTCCAGGCTTCAAAGGTGGGCATCGCGGAGGTCCTCAAGGACGCGGCGCGCGGCGCTCCAGGCGGCGCCAGGGGAACGAGGTTCCGTTCGAGCCTCATCGTGGCGCAAGTCGCCATGTCGGTCACTCTCCTCGTGGGCTCCGCCCTCCTGCTCGTGAGCTTCTACCGCCTGCAGAACACGCCCGCCGGCCTCAACACCGAAGGCGTCGCCACCGCCTTCGTGAGCGCACCGGTCGAGCGGTACAAGACGCCAGCCGAGCAGTCCGAGTTCTACCGACAGGTCATCGAGCGACTGAAGAGCGTGCCGCAGGTGAAGGACGCCTCCGTCGCCTTCGGCCTGCCCCTGAACGGCAACGCAATCGCCCCTTACACTGTCTTCGGAAACCCGATCCTCCCCCTCGCGGAACGCCCGCTCGCGAACTTCCACATCGCGGGCAACGATCTGTTCAAGACGCTGGGAATCCCGTTGCGCGAGGGCCGGTTCATCAGCGACCAGGATCGCGAGGGCTCGCCGTTCGTGTGCCTCATCAACGAGTCCTTCGCGAAGCGCATCTTCCCGAAGGGCTCGGCGGTGGGCCAGATCCTCCTCCGCGGGCCCAACGCGGAGATCCAGGTGCAGGTCGTTGGGGTGGTCGGCGATGTCAAGTCGAACGGGCTCAACGCTCCACCGCCCGACGCGATCTACTACGCCTTCTCACAGATGGGAAAGCCGGCCGCGAACATCGTCGCCCGCGTGGAGGGCGACCCGAATTCGCTCCAGCCGCTGATGCGCACCGCGGTGGCGCAGGTCGACGCCAATCAGCCGATTTCATTCTTCCAGACCATGGACCAGGTCCTCGAACAGACGGTCGGATTTCAGAGGCTCCTCGCCGGGCTCGTCGCCATCTTCGCCTCGGTGGCGCTCGTCCTCACCTCCGTGGGTCTGTACAGCGTCATCGCCTATTCGGTCAGCCAGAGAACGAGCGAAATCGGGATCCGCATGGCCATGGGGGCGGGGCCCGCGCAGATCGTGTCCCATGTTCTCTCCGGCGGCATGCGCCTCGTGGCCATCGGGCTCGGCGTCGGGCTCGTCGGGGCGGCCTCGGTGGCACAGGCCATGACGTCTCTTCTTTACGCCATCACCCCCATCCACCCTCCGCTCTACTCCGCGGTCACCGCGCTCTTCTCTGCGATCGCGGCCCTCGCGTGCCTCCTGCCCGCGCGCCGGGCCGCGCGGATCGATCCTCTCCTCGCCCTCCGCTGCGACTGACCTCGCGAAGGATCTCCATGAACGACATCCGCTACTCCCTCCGCTCCCTCGGTAGGTCCAAGGCCTTCACCGCCATCGCCATGCTCACCCTGGCCCTGTGCATCGGCGCCAACAGCGCGATCTTCTCGGTGGTGAACGCCATCCTTCTCAAGCCCTACCCGTGGCCCGATTCCGAGCGGCTGGTCTTCGTCTACAACACCTACCCGCTCATGAATCTGCCGAACGCGGGCACCTCTATCCCCGACTACCTCGACCGCAAGACGGGAGTGGCGGGCTTCGAAGATGCGGCGATGTACACGAATCAGGCCATGAACCTGGCGAGCGACGGCGAGCCGGAGCGAATCGCCGGACTGCGGGCAACACCGTCGCTCTTCTCGACCCTGCAGTCGCAGGCCCGTCTCGGGCGGGTTTTCGGCGAGGCGGAGGCCGAACCCGGCAACGAAAAGGTCGTGGTCCTCTCCCACGCTCTCTGGCGCGACCGCTTCGGCGCGGACCCCGCGATGGTCGGCAAGACTATCCGCCTCAACTCCATGCCCTATCAGGTCATCGGCGTGATGCCCGAGGACTTCTACTTTCCGACTCCCACCGTCCAGGCCTGGGTTCCCTTCGCCTTCACCGCGGACCAGAGAAGCGACAATGAGCGCGGCAACGAGTTCTCCACGATGGTCGCGAGACTCAAGCCCGGCGCCTCCGCGGCCGCGATTCAGCGCGACCTCGACCTCATCCAGGCGCGGAACGCCGAGCGAATCGCCGCGTCGCGTGACTTCTGGAAGACGAGCGGCTTCGGCGGCCGGATGAATGGCTTCCTCGAGCAGAACGTCTCGAACATCCGGGGCATGCTCTGGCTGATCCAGGCCGGCGTCGCCGCCGCCCTTCTCATCGGCTGCGCCAACATCGCGAGCCTCCTGCTCGCCCGGGCCATGGAGAGAGAGAAGGAACTGGCCATACGCTCGGCCATGGGCGCCGGGCGTGGACGCCTGATGCGCCTACTCATCGCGGAGAGCGTCCTTCTGTTCTCGGGCGGCGGCGTCCTCGGCGTCTTCTTCGCCTGGTGGTGCGTGCGGGCCCTGGACAGGCTGGGCCTCTCCAACCTCCCGCGTGGCTTCGCGGTGGAGCTCGACCTCACCGTGGTCGCCTTCACCCTCGCCTGCGCCCTCGGCACCGGTTTCCTCTTCGGCCTGCTTCCAGCGTGGAGCGCTTCGCGGCGCGACGCCGCCGCCACCTTGAAGGAAGCGGGCGGGCGCAGCGGCTCGGGCGGCCGGCACACTCAGATGCTGCGGTCCGGCCTGGTGGTGAGTGAAGTCGCGCTCGCGGTCCTGCTGCTCTCGACCGCCGGCCTCCTCGTACGGAGCTTCGAGGCTCTGCAGCGCCAGAACCCCGGCTTCGAGCCCGGTGGACTCGTGACCGCCCGGGTCAGCCTCCCAGCCAATAAGTACGACACCCCGGAAAAGCGAATCGCCTTTACGAGCGCCCTGCTCGAACGGGTTCGCGCCCTCCCCGGCGTGAAATCCGCGGGCATCACCACGAACCTGCCGTTCGCGGGAGGCAACAGTTCGGCCTCGTACTCGAGCCCGGACATCGTGGTGCCCCCGGGCGCTCCCGCCCCGCACGCGCGCTACCGGGTGGTCGGCTCCGGCTACTTCGAGACCGTGGGGATGAAGCCCCTGCTGGGC
Source organism: Vicinamibacteria bacterium (assembly GCA_019694155.1). Classification (GTDB taxonomy): domain Bacteria; phylum Acidobacteriota; class Vicinamibacteria; order Fen-336; family JAGNNV01; genus JAGNNV01. Next base: position 42,802 of record JAIBCN010000177.1, read on the forward strand.
CGGCTCTTCAACGAGAACGACGTCCTCATCTCGCAGCGGGTGGCCATCGTCGACAAGCTCCTCGCCGACAAGTACTGGCCCGGGCAGGACCCGCTCGGCAAGCGCATCGTCCGCGACGACCCGGCGAAGCCTTTCCTCGTAGTGGGCGTGGTGCCCCCCATCAAGTTCCAGGGTCTCGACGAGGACGTCACCAAAGAGTCGATCTACTACCCGTTCGACCAGGCCTCGAACACAAACGTCTTCCTCGCCGCTCGCGCCTCCGGCGACCCCTTGAAGATCGCCCCTTCTCTACGCGAGGCGGTGCGCGCGGTCGATCCCGACCAGCCGGTCTCCGACATCAAGACCATGGCCGAGCGCATGGACGCGGCCTCCCTGTCCCGGCGGGCTCCCATGATTCTGCTCGGCCTCTTCAGCGGGGTGGCCCTGCTCCTCGCCGTGCTCGGCGTATACGGGGTCCTCGCCTTCGCGGTCACCCAGCGCACGCCGGAGTTCGGCGTCCGCATGGCCCTCGGCGCCAGCCGCCGGAGTATCGCGGAGCTGGTGCTGCGCCAGGGGGCGAGACTCGTGGCCGTCGGCCTGACCGCGGGCCTTGCCCTCTATCTCGCGTGTTCGCAGCTCGTGGGGAAGCTCCTCTACGGCATCGCCGCTACCGACCTGCTCTCCCTCTCCTTGGCGCCCATCGCCATCGCCATCGCCGCCCTCGCCGCCTGCATCGTGCCCGTGCGACGGGCCACCGGGGTCAGTCCGCTCGAGGCGCTTCGCGTCGAGTGACCCGTTCGCGCGCTGAGAGAGCGCCCGCCTCTTCCGCGCGGAGGCACTCCTTGATGTTTCGGTAGGCGTCGGCGATGAGGGCCGATAGCGCCGCGGCGTCCACCGGTACCCCCGGCCGAAGCTTGACGTGACGGCCCAGCTTCCCCGACCCCTCGAGCAGGCGCGCCGGGTCGCGCAGCGCGGCGCCGCGAAGGAACCCGACGTTCGCGTGGGCGGTGAATGTGTTGACGTAGGCGAAGCCCGCGTCGCCGACGCACACCGTGGGACATCCGTCGTGCATCAGCTCCGAGACGTCGTCTCCGCAGCTCCGCATGCGCTCGAACCAGGCACGCGCCATGGAGCGCAGGTGCGCCGGTTGCCCGTCGAGCCAGGCCTGAACCGCGGCTTCGCGCTTCACGGCTCCATTGAATCGGAGGAGGCGGGTTCGCATGATTTCCATGGGATCAGATTCTCTCGAACTCCCGGTCGCGAATGGCCGCAGCGTCGGACCCGGCAGCCATGAACGCCCTTCCTGCGCAACGGCGCAGTGAGCACCTTACGCGCCGCGCAGGATCTTCTCCATCTTCCGGCCCTTCGCCAACTCGTCCACCAGTTTGTCCAGATAGCGCACCTTCTTCGTCAGGGCGTTCTCGATCTCCTCGATTCGATAGCCGCAGATCACTCCCGTGATGAGTTCGGCGTTGGGGTTCAGCGATGTGCGCTGAAAGAAGGCCTCGAAGGTCACCTTGTCTTCGATCAGTTCCTGCAGCTTCTTCTTGTTGAAGCCGGTCAGCCACTCTATGACCTGGTGCAATTCCTCTTTCGTTCTTCCCTTCTTCTCCACCTTCGAGACATACATGGGATAGACCGAGGCGAACGTCATCTGCGCGATTCGCTGATGGTGGGTGTCGGAGTTGTTCATGCCCTCTGCTTTCAGTTTTCGATCGTCCGCGAAGCGGGTCCAACAAGCCTGGCTCCTACCCTGCCTCGCGGCGGATTACATCGCTTCGGGACGGGCCAGGTCAACCGCCGCTTTTGACCGCTCCGATCGGGGGCATCCCGTGGGACGCCACTCCGAAGGGAGGGCCGTGCGGCGTTTATGGCAAGCTATGCGCCTATGCTCACGCTTCCACGCTTCCGTCCCTCCCCACTTCTGACCTGGCGCCGGTCCGCGACCAGCGTCGTTGCCCTGTCTCTCGCGTTTGCGCTCGCGCAGCCGTCCAGGTCGGGCGCCGCGCCCGCCTCCCAGGCGAATGCGACTCAGCCAGGCGGCGCCTCGGCGGCCGTCGCGCGCGGGGAGTACCTCGCGAACCGCGTCGCCATGTGCGTCCAGTGCCACTCGATGCGCGACGACAAGGGCGTCATCCTCGACTCGAAGAAGTTCCGGGGCGGCGTGATTCCGTTCAAGTCTCCCTGGCCGGACTCCGAATGGGCCTACCAGGCTCCGAGTCTCGCCGGGCTCGCAGGCTTCACGGACGCGCAGATCGTGGCTCTCCTCACCGAGGGACGCATCGCGGGCCGGCAGGCCCCCCGGCCCCCCATGCCGCCGTTCCGCATGAGCGCGGACGATGCCGCGGCCATCGCGGCCTACTTGAAGGGGCTTTAACGGCCGGCGGTCCGGAACGGGGCGGCAGGTGCTTTCAGTTCGCGAACTGGGGATGGCCGGTTATCGACCTCTCGAACGCTTCTGACTCGGACTCCGGGACGTCGCTCGGGAGGCGGGCGTGGGAGCGTTTCCATCGGCCCAGCCAGCCGGCGCCCAGGAGGGCGTGCCGAGCCGCGGTCCCCTGCTTGAGGGCGGCGGGGGTGAAGGCGATGGTGCTCTCCGATTTCACGTCGGTAGCCCGGCCCCTGGCCACGTAGAAGCCGGCCGCCAGCATGGCCGCGCGGGCCGCGGTGGAGGCGGTGTAGGTGAAAACCTCCACGTCGCGATCCTCGCACGCGGCGAAAAGGCGGCGGAACGACTCGAGCGTCCACGCGAAGCCGTTCGTCCGGCTCGAAAATGGATCGTAGAAGATGAGATCGGGCGGATGCGCGGCGCTTTGCATCGACTCGCGGAAGTCGCCCCCGACCAGGTTCCAGTGGAGTCGGGGAAACTTCTTCGAGTGCCAGGCTCCCCGCTCGAGCAGGCCGCCGGGGCCGCCGTGGCGGAGATAGGGGAAGTGCCTGATGTTCTGACACGCGAGGCGCAGCGCGTCGAGGTCGTTCTCGAAGCTGACCATCCGCAGGCCCCGCACCGCTCCGCCTTCGGCCTCCTCCTGGTAGCAGTGAATGGCGGCGAGGGCGTTCGCGGCCGCTCCAAGGCCCACGTCCCAGATCACGAGGGGTGCTGCCTCATCGGGATTCGCGTTGCCGGAAAGCCGGACCCGCTCACGCAGCTGCGCCTGCTCGACGTAAAGCGTCCTCGCCTCCTCGATGGGCGAGGTGTGAGCATGCATGGTCTCCCCCGACTCGACGTGACGGATGCTGCCGAACCCTCCGGCGGCGACATGCACCTCGTAAGCCCCTCTCTTCATCGGGGGCGCCGGGCGGACCTTGACCTTCGCCACGCCGTTGTCGAGGTCGTGTTCGTCGAGGAACTCCCGCCGCTCGGCGTACAGACTCATGAAGGTTCCGTCGAGGATGCTCGCGCGGATGTCGCGCATGAGCTGGTGATAGAAGTGGATGTTGTGCAGCCCGAGGAGCTGCCACCCGAGAGGCTCGCTCGACTTGGTCAGGTGATGCAGGTAGGCCCGTGAATAGCGGGCGCAGGTGGGACAGGCGCACTTCGGATCGAGCGGAATGTCGGCGAACTTGTGCACGCCCCGGCGCAGCTGGACGTAGCCGCGCGACGTGAAGACGCCGCCTCTTTGCGCGAGCTGAGTCGGGATGATGCAGTCGAACATGTCGACGCCGCGGTGCACGGCTTCAAGGATGTCGAGCGGCGTGCCCACGCCCATCAGATAGCGCGGCTTGTCCCTGGGCATCAGCGCCGCGGTCAGTTCGCACATGTCCTCGCGCTCGGCTTTCGCCTCCCCCACCGCGAGTCCCCCGATGGCGAGACCATCGAAGGGCAGCCCGGAAAGATGATCCACGCTCTCGCGGCGAAGATCGGGAAAGAGAGCTCCCTGGACGATCCCGAACATCGACTGCGGCGAGTCCCCCCGGGCCTCGAGGCTCAAAGCGGCCCATCGATGGGTCAGATCGAGGGCGGCGCGCACGGTCTCGCGATCCGCCGTCGAGGGCACGCACTGGTCCAGCACCATCATGATGTCGCTGCCGATGGCCATCTGGGTCTCGATGCTGACCTTTGGAGAAAGGAGGATCGTCCTGCCGTCGATGTAGCTCTGGAAGACGGCCCCCTCCTCGGTGATCGAGCGCGAATGCGGCAGGGAGAAAATCTGGTAGCCGCCCGAGTCGGTGAGGACTGAGCGATCCCAGGTCATGAACTTGTGAATGCCGCCCACGCTCCTGAAGACCTCGACACCCGGGCGGAGCAGGAGGTGGTAGGTGTTCGCGAGGAGAATCTGCGAGCCGGAGGCGGCGAGAGCCTCGGGAGGCTGGGCTTTCACCGAGGCCTGAGTGCCCACCGGCATGAAGAGCGGCGTGAGCACTTCGTTGTGAAGAGTCTTGAAGGTCGCCGCCCGGGCACGGGAGCCGGCCGCCTCGGCATCGATCCGGAAATTCAGTCGAGAATGAGACATTCTGAAGAGAGAAGCATAGTTGGAGGGAGGCGAGGGACCTGTCTGTCTCGCGCCGTGACGCCCCTCACTCTCCAGGCACGCCCGTTTCTGCAAACATCCCCCATCCCACTTTCCCGGAGCGTCGTGCCTCCTTTCTCGCCGGACCTCGCAACCAACCTGACGCGCCTCGGCCTCATCGGCCTGCTCCTCGCGGTGAGCCTGGTCGTGGCCGCCCGGTTTCGGCATTTCTGGGGCATCACGCCGCTGGCCGTGATGATGGGCCTCCTCCAGGCCGTGCAGGTCGCCCTGGCCGTCGGGCTCAGCCTTTCCGCGTTCCCGGGGGTGACCTTCTCCCCCGGGTCGGTGGTGATCTTCCCGGCCACCCTCTTCGCCATTCTCCTCGTTTACGTCCTGGAGGACGAGATCGAGGCCCGGCGACTCATCTTCGGTTCAGTCTTCTCGAACGTCACCCTCGCGCTGCTCGTCTTCTTCCTCCAGCCGTTCTTCGAAGGAGGCCCCGCGCTCAATCGGCTTGGCCTGGATGGCGCGGGCGCGGCCCGTCTCGCCCGCCTCGTGGTCATCGGCGCCGGGCTCATGGCCGTGGACGCGTTCATCCTGGTCAGGGCTTTCGAGTGGTTCGGAGACCGGGTCAGCCGCAACGTGCTCGCCCGTGCCCAGTTCGCGTTGTGCATTTGCGTCGCCTTCGACGCCATCTGCTTTTCCCTCGTGGCCTTTGCGGGGCGCCCCCGCTTCACCACCATCCTTCTGGTCGACCTCGTGGGGAAGGTGGCCGCCGCCTCCTTCTATTCGCTGCTGTTCGTGTTTCTCCTCCCCTGGTCGAGAATGACGGGCGACCAGGAGGGCCACTTCCGCGGGCCCGGCCCCGGGTCCATCACCTTCAAGGACCGCTTCCAGGACCTCCAGAAGGTGGCGGTGCGCGACGCCCTGACCGGCGTCTTCAATCGCGCCTATTTCGACCACGAGCTCCGCGCGCAGACCGAGCGCGTCCTCCTCCGGGAGGAGCGGCTCCTCCTGGTCCTGATCGACCTCGACTCGTTCAAGCGCATCAACGACACCTGGGGACACCCGGCCGGCGATCGCGTCCTCTCGCTTTTCGGTGAGGCCTTGCGCGCGGTGGCCCGCCAGAACGACACCGTGTGCCGCTACGGCGGCGAAGAGTTCGCGATCCTCATCGCGGGCGGGCCCTCGATCGCACCCGTCCTGTTCGACCGGACGAACGACGAAGTATCCCGCCTGTGGAACTCCGCCGAGCCTCCCTTCCCGTTTCCGGCGCCCCGCTGCTCGATGGGCGCCGCGAGCGTTCCCGACGACGCGAGGAGCGCCTCCGAACTGCTGGCAGCGGCCGATCGCCGTCTCTACGCGTCGAAGCGCGCCGGCGGCGATCGACTGACCATCGGCGACTCCTAGAGGCGGACGAGGGCGGCTTCGCCCGTACTAATATCCCCGGCGTGAAAACACCCTCGCGCCTTCTCCCCGCTTCGCTCGCCTTCACCGTTCTCCTTCAAGGCCTCTCGGCCTTCCCCGCCATGGCCCAGACCGCGGCCCTGGCGTCGCCGGAGAAGTTCTTCGGACACCCGATGGGGGCCGACCGGAAGCTGGAGAACTGGGACAAGCTGCTCGAGTACTACCAGCTGCTGGCGAAGAGTTCGAATCGGATGAAGCTCGTCGAGCTCGGCAAGTCCAGCGAGGGCCGGCCCTTCATCGCCCTCTTCATCTCGTCGCCCGCGAACCTCGCGAAACTCGAGCAGTACCGGCAGATGAACGCGAGGCTCGCGGATCCGCGAGGCCTTGCCGAGGCCGATGTGAAGAAGATCGTGGCCGAGGGGAAGGCCGTCACCATCCAGAGCTTCGCCCTGCACTCGAGCGAAGTGGCGGCCTCGCAGACGGCGGCGGAATTCGTCTACGACTCGCTCAGCCGCAGCGACGAGGAGGCGATGCGCATGCTCGACAACGTGATCAGCATCGTCCTGCCCTCGATCAACCCCGACGGCACGCAGATGATCGCGGACTGGTACATGAAGTACGTGGGCACGCCCAACGAGGCCTCGGGCCTGCCCTGGCTGTATCAGAAGTACGCGGGCCACGACAACAACCGCGACGGGTTCGCCCTGAACCTGGTCGAGTCCCAGCACATCGGCAAGCTCATGTACCGCGACTGGGTGCCCCAGGCCTACATGGATCATCACCAGATGGGCAGCAGCAACGCGCGCCTCTTCATCCCGCCGTACGCGGAGCCCCTGCGGCCCGACGGCGACCCCATCGTGTGGCGCGAGATCAACTGGTACGGCGGTGAGATGGGCACGAAGCTCGAAGCCGCGGGCAAGACCGGTGTGATCGGCAACGCGATCTATTCGGGCTGGGGCCACATGGGGTTCCACTGGATCACCCCCTTCCACAACATCGCGGGCATGCTCGCGGAGTCCGCAAGCGCCCGCCTAGCGACCCCCATGTTCATGCATCCCGACCAGCTCCGGGGCGGGCCGCGCAACCTTCCCGAGTACGAGCCGCAGGTCAACATGCCGAGCCTCTGGCCGGGCGGCTGGTGGCGCGTGCGCGACATCGTCGAGCAGCAGAAGATCGTGGCCTGGTCGGTGGTGGACCTGGCCGCGCGCAACCGAGAGACCGTCCTTTGGAACATGTACCTGAAAGCGTCCCGCCAGACCGAGCGCGGCCTCACCGGGCCGGTGAAGGCCTACGCCATCGCCGCGGCGCAGCACGACCCGCTCACCGCGAAGAAGCTCGTGAACATGCTTCTCGACTCGGGCGTCGAGGTGCACCAGGCGAAGTCGCAGTTCGTGGCCGATGGTCGCTTCTACGGCCCCGGCTCGTTCGTGGTCACCATGGCTCAGCCGAAGCAGGGCCTCGTCCGCTGGATGCTCGGCCGCACCTTCTACCCTGACAATTCCTACACCCGCGACGCCCAGGGCAATCCCATCCGGCCGTACGACATGTCCACCGACACTTTCGGGGAGTTCATGGGCGTGCGGGCCGATCCGGTGGGCGAAAGGATCGCCGCGGACCTGGTGAAGCTCACGGCGAAGGTCCCGCTTTCCGGGACGGCGGCCTCGAGCGCGCCCTCGGGCTACGTGATCGACGGGCGCCTCAACGACTCCTACCGCGCGGTGAATCTGCTCCTCGACAAGGGCGTCGCCATTCGTCGCGCCTCCATGGCCAGTGCGGACGGCGGCGTGCGGGCGGGCGACTTCCTCGTGGCATCGGGCGACGTCTCCGGGATCGCAAAGCAGACTGGCGTCGACTTCGCGGCTCTCAAGTCTCCGGTGACCGCCGGCGCTTACGAGATCCGCAAGCCGCGCATCGCCATGTACCAGCGCTACGGCGGAGGGAACATGGACGAGGGCTGGACCCGGCTCCTTTTCGAACAGTTCAACGTGCCGAGCAAGCCGCTCATGGACGCCGAGCTCAAGGGCGGCGGCCTCGAGACGAAGTACGACGTCATCATCCTGCCTGCGGACTCGGTGGCGGCCATGACCGGGGAGCGCCCGGCTGCGGGCGCGGGCCGCGGAGGTGGCGGCGAGGGTTTTGGCGGCGGCCCCGACAACACGCCCGCCGAATACAAGAGCGGGTTCGGGGCGGATGGAGTGAAGGCCCTGCAGACCTTCGTGCAGAAGGGCGGGACTCTGGTCGCATTCGCCCAGGCCGGCGATCTGCCGATTCAGCGCTTCGGCCTTCCCCTGCGCAACGTCGTCGCGGGCCTTCCGTCGAAGGAGTTCTGGTCACCCGGATCGACTCTGCGCGTGCACTTCAATAACTCGAACCCGCTCGCCTATGGCATGCCGGACGACGGCCTGGCTCTCTTCCTCGCGGGAAGCCAGGTGTACGAGGTGACCTCGACCGATACGAGCCAGGACGTCGAGATCCTCTCGACCTACGTCGACCGAGACATCCTCCAGAGCGGCTGGCTCCTCGGCGAACAGGTCATCGCGAAGAAGGCGGCCGCGGTCTCGGTGAAGTACGGCGCAGGCAAGGTGGTGCTTCTGGGCTTCCGAGTTCAGAACCGAGCCCAGACCCACGGCACCTACAAGCTCCTCTTCAACGCCCTCCTCAACGGCCCGCCAGCGCACTGAGGTGGCGCATGCGGGCCGTCGCCAGACGGCCGACCACTAAGACGTCATTGCGAGCGCGGCACGGCCTTCGGACGTGACGAATGGGAGAGACCGACCGCCGTCATTGCGAGGCCCCGCTCCGTTTCGTGGCGCGCCGAAGCAATCTCGCGGGCTTGGTAGCGGGGGCCCGCGGGGGCGAACGCCGAGATGGGCTCGCGGCACCAGGACCGGCTTCGTGGCCCTAGGCCAGGCTGCGCGCCGCGTCGCCACTGGAATACCGGAACGATGGAATCGTGTGGCTCCTTGCTCGCCTCGGGCCGGCGCGAAGCCTGGCCTTGGGCCACGCGAACTTCACCGACGGAGTGCGGCGACTCGCGCGGCACGTCCCGGTCGCCTGCGACCCACCTCGGCGCCCGGCCCCCGCTCCGTCTCTGGGTCCAGGAGCTGCTTTCGAGAAACCGCCTGAAATGGGGCGTGTTCGCATGGGTTTCTCAGCAGCTCATCACGCCCTGGGGACCTGAGATTGGGGACGAACCCGGTGATCATTGCGAGGAGCCCATCGAATGGTGGGGCGACGAAACAACGCCGCCCGCAACCACCAACGCCACTCCGGATTGCATTCCAGCCGGCAGTGTCCGAGACTCCCATCGGTGGAGGCTGGCGGATGAACAAGAAGCGTGTCGTCTTCCTGGTGGCCTTGTTGCTCGCGGCGGTTGGCGGGCTCAAGTACAACGAAATGCGGGCGGAGGAGGCGCGGCAGGCGCAGGAGAGATTGGCGAAGGCCATCGTCCTGCCCCCCAAGCCGCCTCGCAACTGGCGATGGGCCGGCGAGCCCGAGTGGGTGGTTCACCAGGTCGTGCGGGAGATGGTCTCATGGAGCCTGGACGAGACGACCGCGGTCCCGACTCTGGCCGTTCGTCGCGATCCCGATTCGAAGGGCCCCGGCGTCTTCGAGATTTCCCTGGGTGGCACGGGCGCTCGCGCCATCGTGGTGCGTCCGCAGACGCATGTGTGGGATCCGGCCGCGTATGTGGAGGTCGCAGCCAGCCTACTCGGCGATGGCCCCCGAGAATCCGGACCGCCGATTCCGGGATTGAGCGAGTTGTTGTTGTCATCCGATACCGCGTCTCTCCTGAAGGCCGATGGCCTCCTGTTCGCCGCCCTGATCGCGCGCCCCCGTGATGCCCGCCTGCATGAGCAGGCCGCGCTCCTCTGGGCCGCGCACGCGATGCGGAATTCGGCCGACTGGCGCGTGAACCCCAGGCCCTTTCTCAACGGCGTGGCCGCGCATCTGGCCATGGCTCGCGCCTTGTCCCCGGGCACGGCGCCCGGGACCGACGCGGAGATCGCGGGCATCGTGATCGATGTGGTGGTGATGCGACAGACCGACGCGATGCAACGGATCGATGCCCTGGCGAAGCGCGCCGATGCAGACGCGGCCAGAGCATGGACGAACGCACTGCGAGTCCGGGTCACCCTCGATCCAAGACGGGAATCCAACCGTCCTCCCCGGACCCGCATCGAGAAGCTGGAGTATCTGAATGCCATTTCGCGGAGCCAACGGTTCTGCAGCGTCATCGCCCCGACCGCCGGGGCCTGGGGACTCCGTCGAAGCGCAGACTGGGCACGCGATTCGCTCAGCTGCGTCGACGAGGAATACCTTGCCGCCGTCGGCAATCCTCTGGAACTGCAAGCCTTCGACGCGATGGAGCTCGCCGGCGTTCAAGGAGACTCGGCGGAAGAGGGAATCAAGGCCCTCGCCGACATCTCGAGGGCGGCCACTCACCAGCCGGGCAGACCCTCCGCGATTGTTCCCGTCGAGTTTCGCGCGGAGGCAGGGCTCCGTCATGTGGGCCATGCGTACCAGGCGATCTACGCGGGCGTCCTCAGCAAGTCCCTGGAAGGGGCGGCGAAGCGGTTCAGTGAGTGGGCGGCGCCGCTGCGGAGCCTCCTCCCGGAGGCCCCTCTTCTCGAGCTCGCGCAGGATCGGGCAGACACGGACCCGACGCGCTCCATCGAGAACCGGGACTACGTGCGGGCACCCCCCGACACGTGCGCGAGGGTCGGGAAGCTCCTGACCGACCGGCCAGACCTGCTCCTGTACAACGACTGGCTGCGTCTGCAGGCCTGCATCGGAGATCCATCCCTGAAGAGCGCGGGGCGCAACGGCTGGGATTTCGTCGCGGTGCCCGGGACCGGGCTCATCACCGTGGGCCCGTGGAGCGTCGGCGCCGGCGAGAAGGAGCCGGAATACGAGGCCGCCCTCGCCCGCGCGCCGTGGGCCCCCTCCAGCCTGGGCCTCCTCCTCCGGCGGCATGCGAAGGACAAGGTCTTCCCCACGACCGCAGAGTTGCTCGAGGCCTATGGCCGGGTCCTGGACTACAACACCAGCATCATGTCTTACGTCCTCAACCAGGCCGACGATCCCGACCTCGTTGAACGGCTGGCCAAACAGGTCTGCGCCGCCGACGCCGACGCTTGCGGTCTCGCCGGGTGGCGGCTCGCCGAATCGGGGCGCCTCGAGGCCGCCCTTCCCCTGGGCGCTCGGGCCGTGGCACAAGCGCGAAACCCGATCGCCCTCTCCCAGGGAGTCAGCTGGTACGTGTCGGCGCTCCAGGAGCGGGGCCGTGTCGCCGAGGCCATGCGCATCGCGGGACGGATGGCGGAGGTGTATTCCTCGGCCGGACTCACCATGCTGGGCAAGGCCTACGAGCGGATGGGGCAGTTCAAAGAGGCGGCCGAGACCTATCGGCTCATCACCGAGCGATATGCGACTTCAGAGGTCGAGGACGCCTTCTACGTGCGACACGCCCAGCGCTACGGTCCGGCTCCCTTCGAAGAGGAAACCGCGGCGGCGCTCGGGCGTCTGTTCCCCAAAGGCCTCCGCAAGATCTCGATCGAGCAGGCCGCGCAGGCGACCCAACCTTTGAGTCTCAACTTCCGGGGCGTCCTGACGAATCGCCTGCGCGCCCTCGGCCTGTCGCACCGCGACTCGTTCCTTGCCGTGGACGGATTCGTCGTCGAAACGCCCGAGCAGTATGGCGTCGTCCTGACCTTCGTCGACGAACCGAAGGTCGTCTACCTGGTGAGGCGAAAGGATGGCCGGGTGGAAGAGATCAGCGCCGAGACCTACCGCCCCCACTATGGCGTCGTGGTGAAGCGGAGGATGGCGACGGACTGATCCTCGCCCCCCGGCCTATGCGAGCGGGCCGAGGCCCTTCAGCTGCACGAGGGGCTCCTCCGCGGCCCGCGAGGCGGCGAGGTTCACCCCAACCTCCACCGCCCAGTCGTTCAACCCCTCGGTGTCAATGAGCATCTGCTGCATCCGCCACGACGCTCCGTCCGGCTCGGGGGTGACGTAGGTATGCCGCACGTTCCGGGCCTCGGGGTCGAGGCGCACGCCCTTGTGCTCGGCCCGATGCGCCTCCCGGGAGGCCTTCAAGCGATCCACGGTCCAAGGCACGCCGTCCGCGTCGGCGGAGGCGACGAGCGCCCCGAGCGCGGCCTCGTCGTCCCCCATGCTCCAGGCACGGATGAACGCGAAGATGCGGGTGCGGATGGCGGCGGTGAACGCCTTGGCGTCGAGGGTGATGTCGACCGGCCCGTCCGCCCCTTTGGGCCGCATCTCGAGGCCTCCCGCCGACGTCGCGGGAGCCAGGTAGTTCGGATCCTTCATTCGCTCCCACTCTTCTAGGAGGCTCGAGTCCACGTCGCGCAGCATCGTGCGCAGGTAGATCTCCATCTCGCGCACCGCGTCCGATTTCACCATGTCGGGCACCGTCTGAGCCAGGACCTTGTAGACGCTGTTCAGGTGCCGGAGCAACAGGCCCTCGGCGCGTTCGATCTCATACTCGCGGACGTAGTCCGAGAACGACCAGAAGCTCTCGAACATCTCCCTGGCGATCGATTTGGGGCGAATCGCCTCCTCTCCAACCCACGGATGGCGGTCCGCGAAGGCGTTGAAGGTCATGTAGATGAACTCCGCGAGCGGCTTCGGGTACTCGAGCTTCTCGAGCTCGGCCATCCGCTGCTCGTAGTCGAGGCCGTCCGCTTTCATCTGTGCGATGGCCCGGCCTTTCACCTTGTCGAGCTGTCGGCGGAGGATGAGTTCGGGGTTCTCGAGTATGGACTCGATCAGCGTCACGAGATCGAGCGGATAGTCGATCGAATCGGCATCCAGCAAAGGAATGGTCTCGAGGAGGTAGAGGGAGAGGGCCTGGTTCATCGAGAAGTCGTCCTGCAACTCGACGTTCACCCTCACCTTCGACCCGCCGTCGTGGGGTCCCGTGATCTCCACGATCCCGCGCTGAACCAGGGACCTGAAGAGTTGCCAGCCGCGCTTGAAGTGGCCCTTCTTCGCTCGATCGGTCTCGTGCGAATCGCGGATCAGGCGCTGCATGGCCTCGCAGCCGTCGGTCCTGCGCGAGAGGACGTTCAGCAACATCGCATGCGTCACCTGGAACCTCGAGGTCAGACGCTCGGGCGGCGCGCCGATGAGCCGCTCGAATGTCTTCCTGTCCCAGTTGACGAAGTTGTGCTCGGGCGGCTTCCGCTTGACCGACTTCTTCCCACCGGCCGCGGCCTTTTCATCGAGACGAAGATTCTCGATGTAATGCTCCGGCGCCTGAGCCACCACGAAGCCGACATCGTCGAAACCCTTGCGCCCCGCCCGGCCGGCGATCTGATGGAAATCGCGCGCGGAGAGGATGGCGGTCTTGTGGCCGTCGTACTTGCACAGCTTGGTGAAGAGAACCGTTCGGATGGGTACGTTGATGCCGACGCCCAGGGTGTCGGTGCCGCAGATGACTTTCAGGAGGCCACGCTGCGCCAGTTGCTCGATCAGCACGCGGTACTTCGGGAGCAGGCCCGCATGATGCAGACCAATTCCCGACTTGAGCCACTTCCGGATGTTCGGGCCGTAGGGACTTGAGAACCTTAAGCCCTCGATCTCCTTAGCCACCGCGTTTTTCTCGTCGCGGGTCGAGAGCGTGAGGCTCGTGAAGGCCTGCGCACTCTCCGCCGCATCGGCCTGGGTGAAGTGGACCACGTAGACCGGCCCCTTCCCTTCCGCGACCAGGTTCTCGAGGGCGATGGGTAAGGCGATTTCCGAATACGAGAACTCGAGAGGCACCGGCCGGTCCAAAGACATCACCGTGGAGGTGGGCAGGCCGTTCAGCTCGGTGAGAGCCTCGGCGAAGAAAGTCATGTCCCCGAGGGTCGCGGACATCAAGAGGAATCGCGTCCTCTTCAGGGTGAGCAGCGGCGCCTGCCACGCAACCCCGCGATCGCGATCCGCGTACCAGTGGAACTCGTCCATGACGACGTCGTCGATCCGCGCGTCCTCGCCCTCGCGCAGGGCGATGTTCGCCAGGACTTCCGCGGTGCAGCAGAGCACGGGCGCGTCACGGTTGACCGTCGCGTCTCCCGTCGACAGGCCCACATTTTCGGGCCCCAGCTCGCGGCAGAGGGCCATCCATTTCTCGTTGACGAGAGCCTTGATCGGGCAGGTGTAGACCGAGCGCCGGCCCCGGGTCAGGGCATCGAAGTGCATGGCCGAGGCGACGAGCGACTTCCCCGATCCGGTCGGCGTGTTGAGGATGACGTTCTTGCCCTCGAAGAGGTCGAGGATCGCCTCTTCCTGGGCGGGATAGAGGGTGAGCCCCCTCGATGCCACGTAGTCGAGGAAGCGGCCGAGGAGTTCGTCGCTCGACGTGGCCGGGTCGGGCAGAGAGTTGAAGAGAGGAGCGGCCAAAGGGTGCGCAGGATAGCCGCTCGGCGTGGGGTGCGCCGATCCCAACCCCGAAGCGCGCTACTCGTGCCGAACCGCGACGAGCGGATCCACGCGCGCTGCACGGCGGGCGGGAATGTACGTGGCGAGCGCCGCCACCGCCGTGAGAACGAGCGCGGCCATCGCGAAGACGACCGGATCGGTGGGCGGCGTCTCATAGAGGGCGCTCGAGAGAACCCTTGATCCCGCGAGGCCGATCGCAACCCCTGCGGCCACCCCGAGCCCTGCAAGGGCCAGACCCTGCTTGAACACCAATCGGAAGATGGACGTCGTTTGCGCGCCCAGGGCCATGCGGATGCCGATCTCGCTCGTCCTCTCGCCGACGGAGAGCGACATCACTCCGTAGATGCCGATGGACGCGAGCCCCAGGGCGAGGAAGGCGAAGGCCCCGAGAATCATCAGCGGATAACGCCGGAGGAACGTCGCGGGGACGGAGGCGATGATCTCGTCCATGGCGCGCACCGAGCTCACGATCACGTCCGGTTCCATCGCCCGTGACTCCGCGGCGAGGGTCGTCCCGAGGCCCTTTTGCCCCGGCTTCAGGCGGAGGACGACGCTCGTCGATGTTCCGGAGTCCTGTCGCCAGGGGAAATAGAGCACCGGACGGACGCGTCCGTCGAGAGCCCCGGCCTTTTCGTCGGTCACCACGCCGACCACCTCGAGCGGCCCGTCCACGAACGGAAAGGTGAGGCTGCGCCCGATGGGGTCCTCGGCGCCGAACATGTCCTCCACGAACTTCCGGTTGACCACCACGACGCGCACGGCCGCGGGGCCATCCGAAGTCCCGAACGCACGGCCCGCCACGACCCTCAGACCCATGACGCCGAAGTAGCTCTCGCTGACCGTCCGCAGCTCGGCATCAGGGGCCGCCGACCCGGCCGGGCCGCGCCCGACAATGGTGGGCGTGCCCGTGTTCCCGGAGCCGAGCAGCGGCAGACGGTCGACGAGAGCAACGCCTTCGACGCCCGGGAGGGCGCCCACCCTCGACTGCCACTGATCGAAGAAGGCCTCGCGCTTCGGTTCCGCGTCGTAGCGGTTCGGGGGAATGGCGATTCGCGCGGTCAGCAGATTCGCGGTGTCGAAACCAGGGTCCACATCGAGCAGGCGCCCGAGGCTCCGCGCCATCAGGCCCGTCGCCGCAACCAGCGACAGGGCAATCGCGATCTCCGACACCACCAGCGCGGAACGCATCCTCTGCCTTCCCGCCGAACCTCGCGCGCCATCTTTCAGGCTTTCGAGTACTCGGGGAGACGAGGTCCTCAGAGCGGGCGCCAGGCCGAACAGAAGACCGGTGGCGACGCAGACCGAGAAGGTGAAGGCGAGGACTCCCGGGTTCACCGAGAGGCCCTTGAGAAAAGGAAGCCCCTGTGCCATGCCGGCGGGGATGGCCGCAATCATCGTCCGCACGCCCCAGCCAGCCCACAGGAGCCCGACGGCGCCTCCGGCCAGAGAAAGAAGAAGACTCTCCGCCAGGAACTGGGAGATGACCCGCCCCCGCCCCGCTCCCATGGCGAGGCGGATCCCTACCTCGCGCCGGCGACTCATAGCCCGCGCGAGCAACATGTTCGCGACATTGGCGCAGGCGATCAGCAGCACTGCACCCACCGCGGCGAAAAGCCCCATCACGACCGGGCCGATGGGGCCGACGAGCGCTTCCCGGAGGGGCGCGACCCTAAGCCCCGTGTCCTTGTGCCACTGCGCATCCTTCTGCGCGCGAGCGGCGGCAATGGAGGCGAGTTCAGCGTTCGCCTGCTCGCGCGTGGTTCCTTCGCGCAACCTCCCGATCGCCCACATCCAGTGCATGAAGCGTCGCTCGATCGCCGCTTTCCCGGGCGAGAGCGTCACAAACAGATCCGGCTCGCCAAGCCGGGCGAAATGAAACTCCCGGGGCAGGATCCCCACGACCGTGAACGAACCGTCGTCGAGGGTGATGGAGCGTCCCACCATCTGAGCATCGCCCGCAAACCGCCGCTGCCACAGACCGTAGGAGAGGATGGCCGCGCCGCGCTTGAGAAGCGGTTGATCCTCGTCCGGCCGGAAGGTCCGCCCGAGGATCGGGTCGACGCCCAGGACCTCAAAGAAATCGGCGGACACCCGGGCGGCGGGAAGCCTCTCCGATCCCTCGGGCGTACGCAGGGTGAAACCGTCAAACGCGTACCCCGCAACTCCCTCGAAGCTTCGCGCCTGATCGACGATGTCTTTGAAATCCGGATATGAGACCTGGCGGGTCTGCTGCCGCGGCTCCGTCTCCCAGACGTGGACCAGGCGATCGGCGTCGCGGTACGGAAGGCCCTTGAGCATCACCGCATTCACGACCGTGAACACCGCGGAGTTGGCGCCGATTCCGAGGCCGAGCGTCGCCACCGCCGTGATGGTAAAGGCCGGCGTCTTGCGAAGGCCGCGGAAGGCGTACCTGAGATCACCAAGGAAAGGGAGCAAGCGCTTCATCTCAACAGCCTGAGCAAGCGGGATGCCAGTCGGACGGGGCGGTGTATCTTCATACGCGCCGTGGCTCTCTCGAGAAAGACAACCACCTCTTCCACAAGAAGACCGCGCACGACCATTCGCCTGAGCCGGGTCTGGACCTTCAACGAGGCGAAGCGGATCGGGACGCCCGGGGGCTTTGGGGAGGTCTTCGAAGGCCGGGGCGAGGATCGGACACCGGTGGCGGTCAAGCGCATCCGGCGTGTGACCCCGGGGCTCGCCACCGGCGAGATCCGGATCGCGAGGACGCTCATGTCGCGCCCGAGCCTGCACATCATTCCCATCCTCGACGCGGGCAAGGACCCCGAGAGCGGCCACAACTACGTGGTCATGCCCCGCGCCGACCTGAGCCTCCAGGACCTCATCGACCGCGACGGGCCGCTTGTCGACGAGGACGCCATGACCGTCCTCAGCGACGTCCTGACCGGCCTCCAGGAGATGAAGAGGATCGTTCACGGCGACCTGAAGCCCGCGAACGTCCTGCTGCACGAGGGCCGCTGGAAGCTCGCGGACATGGGCATCGCGCGCCACGTGGACGATGAGCCCGCGGCCCTCTCCGCCCGCATGTTCGTGAGCGAAGGGTATGCGGCTCCCGAACAGTGGAGGTTCGAGGCGCCGGTACGCGCCACTGACGTCTACGCGTTCGGGTGCCTCGCCTACGCCGTGCTCACCGGTTCACCTCCCTTCCTCGGCCCCTCCCAGGAGGAGTTCTGCATCCAGCACCTCAAGGCCGTCCCCCGCCCGCTTCCGGCCTCCCCCGCGGTTCAGGCCCTCGTCCAGATGTGCCTCAACAAGGACAAGGCCTCACGGCCTTCGATCGAGACGGCGCTCACCCTTCTCAAGCGAGCCTGGGGCAGGCAATAGCCCGGGTGGCCGCAAGCGGGACGCTCATTCCCAATATCGGACGATCCCCGGGGCAAAGCGGGTCCAAACGCCGCGGGCAGCCCCGTCAATCTGGCACGGGACTTGGATGGGTTTCCCCGATGTTCGACGCTTTGATCGCCGATATCGCGACAGCCGCGCGATCGCTGCGGCGCCTGCCGCTCCTGACCGGGGGCGCCATTCTGGCGGTTGCGATCGCGGTCGGACTCAATGTTGCGGTGTTCGGCCTCGTGGATCGCGCGATCTTCGCGCCGCCGCCTCAGGTGGCCGCGCCGCAGCGGCTCTTCACCCTCGGCTTTGCCGCCGCGGGCGACACCAGAGCCCCCGCCGACATGAAGTCGACTTCTTACCCGGCCTTCAACGCTCTGCGAAAGGGCGTCCCCGCTTTCGAGAACACCGCGGCCTTCCAGCGGATGTCGGCCACCATGATGCTCGACGGCGACCAGAGAAGCGTCCGCGCCATGGTCATCTCCGAGGGCTACTTCGATGCGCTCGGAGCGCGCCCCTTCCTCGGACGGGTCCCGGGCCCCGGAGACACCGATGCGCAGTCGAATCCGATCGTGGTCCTGAGTCACGCGTTCTGGAAGAGCGCGCTCGGCGGCGATGCCGCCGTCCTCGGCAGGCGTCTCACCATCAACGGAATCGAGTACGCGGCCGCGGGGGTCATGCCCGCGGGCTTCAGCGGGCACTCGACCACCGAGGCGGACCTGTGGCTGCCCTTCGCCGCGGTCATGCGGAATGATCCGGGCTGGGACCTTCAGCCCTACCGCAACGTCGCCGGCGTTCTGGCGCGCCTCGCGCCGGACGCGAGCCCGGGGGAGGCGGAGCGACAGGCGGGGGAAGTGCTCGAGCGCCGCGTCTCCCTGACTCCCGTGGAAGGGTCCGAGGTCGGTCCGACGGAGCGCAAAGTGGCGCTCTGGCTGTGCGCGATCGCGGTCCTGGTTCTCGTCGCCGGACTCGCCAACAGCGCCGTCCTGCTCGTTGTGCGCGGCGTGCGGTCGCGGCGTGTCGTGGCGATTCGCGCGGCGCTCGGAGCGTCGGGCGCGCGCCTGCGCCGCCAGGCGGCGATCGAGGCGATGATGGTTGCGAGCGCGGCGATGAGTCTCTCGCTGGGCCTCGCCTCCGCCGTGAGCCGCACCCTGCGCACCGTCCTGTTTCCGGGCCTCCTCGCGGAGGGCAGCCCCGGAACCATGGGGCTGCTGGCCACAGGCGTCGCCGGCCTCGCCGCCGCGCTGGTCGCGGCCGCCGCCGGCCTTTCCCAGATCCCGTCCGAGTCGTTGCCGCTTCACCGCGTTGGCGAGCCATCCGGGACCGGACGCCGGAGCCGCGTCATGACCGCGCTCCTGCTCGTTCAGACGACGCTCGCGGTCGTACTCCTTGCCGGAGCCGGGCTTCTCGGCGCAAGTCTCCATCGTCTCCGCGCGCAGGACTTCGGCATCGCCATGGACGGCGTGCTCGTAGTCGAGTTCGAGCAGACCTCGGCCGAGATCCCGGGGCAGGACCGCCTCTTCATGGAGGGCCTGGAGCGTGTGAAGTCCCTGCCCGGCGTCCGACTCGCCTCCTTCATCGACTCGATCCCCTTCGCCGGCTTCAACGTTCCCCCTGTCGCGGTGCCGGGTCGGGCGGAGCCGCCTTCGGTGGGCGGGCAACTCCCGTTCCTCACCGCCGCGACACCCGAGTTCCTCTCCATCCTGGGAGTGCGAGTCCTCGAAGGGCGGGCCTTCGTCGACGCCGACGACCGCGGCGCGCCGGTCGTAATGGTGAACGAGACCATGGCTCGACTCGTCTGGCCCGGCGAACGGGCGATCGGGAAATGCCTGCGCATAGGCTTCGATCCCGCCTTCGACCCCTCCAGTTTCGACCCGTCGTCGGGTCCGCCCATGCCGTCCCCGACCTCCGCTTGCCGCGAGGTCGTCGGTGTCGTCGCGGACGTGCGGCAACGATCCGTGCTTCCCTTCGACGGCGAGGACCGGCTGATGCAGTACTTCGTCCCGTTCTCACAGGCTCCGACACCGCCTTTCGCCCCGAACCCCACGCGGATCCGCGGCCTGCTGGTGCGCGTCGACGAACAGGTTCCGGGGCTCGCCTCCGCCATCCGGCGAGCCGTCGTCGGCGGATCTGCCGACCTCCCCTATCTGCGGGTTCGTCCCTACGTGGAACTCCTCGACCGGCAGATGCGCCCCTGGACCATGGGCACCCGCCTGCTCGGCGTCTTCAGCGCTCTCGCCCTCGCGGTGTCCGGCATCGGCATGTTCGCCGCCTTCGCCCACGCGGTCGCGGAAAGGCGGAGAGAGATGGCCATTCGCCTCGCGGTGGGCGCCCGTCCCATCCAGGTCCTGCGCCTGGTCGTGCGAGAGGCCCTCCTCATCGCCATAGGGGGCGTCGCAATCGGGGCGCCTGGAGCGGCGCTTCTCGGACGAGGACTGCGGTCGGTCCTCTTCGCCACGGCGCCCCTCGATCCCCTGGTTCTGGCCGCCTCGGCGACGCTCATGCTGCTGATCTCCGCCGCCGCCACCTGCGCCCCCGCGCGGGACGCGGCGAGGGCCGATCCGGCCGTTCTGCTCCGCTCGGAGTGACGAGGCTCGGGTTCCGGGAAGCGCCGAGATATCCTTGCCGCACCTGGTTGGCGCTCCCCGGCGCGCGGCCGCTTCAATCCTCAGGAGAATCAGCATGGCGCACGCACGCGTTCGAACCGGACTGGCCGCCGCCTCGATCATCGCCCTGCTGGCGATGAACTTCAGCCGAAGCCCGGTCGCGGCCCAGGGGCCGGCCGCCGCGGACAAGGGAGGGCTGCCGCTCAAGTCGGAAAGGAAGCTCGCCTTCGATACCGATGAGGGCACGTGGGTGTCGCTCGACCTCTCGCCCGATGGAAAGACGATTGTCTTCGAGCTGGTGGGCGACATCTATACGCTCCCCATCGAGGGCGGCGAGGCGAAGGCCATCTCCACGGGAATGGCGTTCGACTCGCAGCCGCGCTTCTCGCCGGACGGCTCCCAGATCGCTCTTCTCTCCGATCGCGATGGCGCGGAGAACCTGTGGGTGATGAAAGCGGACGGCTCGAGCGCCAAGGCGCTGACGAAGGAGAAGCAGGCGTCCTTCGCGTCGCCCGCCTGGACCGAGGATGGCCAGAGCGTCATCGTCTCTCGGAACGTCCCTGGGCTGCGCACCTTCGAGCTGTGGGCGTACGACACGCGCGGCGGTTCCGGAATCCAGATCACGAAGGCCAAGGCGAAGCCCGAGACCCTGCCCGCCGACCAGCACAACGCCCTGGGAGTGACGGTTTCGAGAGATGGCCGTTATCTGTACTACGCCACGAAGAAGGGCGGATTCGCATACAACGTCACCTTCCCGCTGTGGCAGATCGCGCGCAAGGACCGCCGGACCGGCGACGAGGACGTCCTCACGCAGGCGAGCGGCAGCGCGTTCCGGCCCCTCCTTTCTCCCGACGGCCGTACGCTCGTCTACGGAACGCGGTTCAACACCCAGACCGGGCTCCGCATCCGCGATCTCTCGAGCGGCGAAGATCGCTGGCTGAAGTATCCCGTGCAGAGAGACGACCAGGAGTCTCGGTTCACCCGCGACCTGCTGCCCGGCTATGCATTCACGCCCGACGGCAAAGACGTGGTGCTCGCCTACGGTGGACGCATCCATCGCGTTTCCGTAACCACGGGCGCCGATGCCGTGATCCCGTTCAAGGCGAGCGTCGCCCTGGACCTCGGCCCGCTCCTCGACTTCCCCGCCCGCGTCGATCAGGGCCCGGTCCGCGCCCGCATCATCCAGGGCGCTGCGATATCCCCCGACGGCGCCCGGGTCGCCTTCTCTGCGCTCGGCAAGGTCTACACCGCCGCCGTCACCGGAGGCGTCCCCAGGCGCCTCACCACGCAGAGTTCCTTCGAGTACCTTCCCGCGTGGTCGAAAGACGGCAGGAGCCTCATCTACGTGACGTGGTCGAGCGAGGGCGGGCAGATCATGCGGGCGGCGGCCGATGGCCTGACCGCGCCCGTGCCGGTCACGAAGACGGCCGCGTTCTACCGGGATCCCGTCTGGGCGCCTTCGGGCGACACCATTCTCGCCCTTCGGGCGCCCTGGCAGTCGCGTCAGGAGATCGAGAGCGAATGGGGCGGCTCCGAGCCCGCGGGACTCGAAATGGTTGCGGTCTCGGCCGCGACCGGTGAAGCAAGGCCCATCCTGCAGGCGCGCGGATTCGGCCGGCCGCACTTCGGGCCCGAGCCGGACCGCGTCTACGTGAACTCCCGCGACGGCCTCTTCTCGGTGCGCTTCGACGGCACGGACCGGCGCACTCACTTGAAGGTGGTGGGCAGGACCACGGCGCCCGACCCCGCCCCCGCTTCCGAGGTGCGTCTCTCCCCCGATGGCCGCCACGTGCTCGCCTCGGTGTCGACGCAGCTCTTCGTCATGCCCGCGCCGCCCGCCTCGGGGGAAGCGCCCACCATCAACGTCTCGTCGCCGAGCGTTCCCGTAGCGAAGCTCACGGACATCGGCGTCGACGAGTTCTTCTTCATCGACGGCGGCAATGGCGTCGGCTGGACGCTCGGCGCGAGCCTCTTCCGTCAGAGTCTCGGAGCCGTCTCCTTCGGCGCGCCCGAGGCCTCGCCCTCACCCTCTCCTTCCCCGGCGTCCGCGAAGCGCGCGGAGGACGCGGCCCAGGTGACGGACTTCGTGGTCGAGGTCCCTCGGGCGGCGCCTTCGGGCACGATCATCCTGCGCGGCGCCCGCGCCATCACCATGAGCGCCTCGCGCCGGGATGAAGTGATCGAGGCGGCGGACATCGTGATCGAGGGCAACCGCATCCTCTCGGTGGGCCCCGCGGGAAGCGCGGGATCGCCCGCGGGCGCCCGGGTCATCGACGTGACGGGAAAGACCATCATCCCCGGGCTCGTCGACGTCCACGCGCACTGGACGGAGGTGCGTCGCCGTGTGCTCGACCTCGATGGGTGGCCCTTCGGCGCCAACCTCGCCTACGGCGTCACCACCGGCCGCGACCCCCAGACCGCGACCAACGACGTGTTCGCCTACGAGGACATGATCGAGGCCGGGCTCATGGTCGGACCCCGCGCCTTCAACACCGGCCCCGGCGTGTTCAACAACACAGACTTCCAGTCGGCGGAGGCCGCGAAGAACGTGGTCGAGAAGTACGCGAAGTACTACCGCACCAACACCCTCAAGTCCTACACCGTGGGCAATCGCAAGCAGCGCCAGTGG
The DNA here is from genome assembly GCA_019694155.1 of Vicinamibacteria bacterium. Taxonomy (GTDB): domain Bacteria; phylum Acidobacteriota; class Vicinamibacteria; order Fen-336; family JAGNNV01; genus JAGNNV01. The sequence continues at coordinate 65,676 of JAIBCN010000177.1, forward strand.
ATGATCGAAGCGAGCAAGGCGCATCGAATCATGCCCACGACCGAAGGCTCGCTCGACTTGAAGCTCGACTTCACCCATGCCGTCGACGGCTTCTCCGGCAACGAGCACGCCCTGCCCATCGTGCCTCTCTACAAGGACATGGTCGAGGTGTTCGCGAAGTCCGGAATCACCTACACGCCCACATTGCTCGTGGCCTACGGGGGGCCCTGGGCCGAGAACTGGTTCTACGAGACCACCGAGGTGTGGAACGACCCCAAGCTGCGGCGGTTCCTTCCCACGAACGTCCTGGAGGAGAAGTCCAAACGGAGGCCGTGGTTCGCGGAGGACGAGCACGTGTTCAAGAAGCTCGCCGCCGAGGCGGCGAAGATCGTGCGGGCGGGCGGCCGGGTCGGCATCGGCGGGCACGGCCAGCTCCAGGGCATCCAGGTGCATTGGGAGATGTGGGCGCTGCAAAGCGGCGGCCTCACGCCCATGGAGACGCTGCGCGCCGCGACTCTCCACGGGGCTCAGGCCATCGGGTACGCGCAGGACCTCGGCAGTCTCGAGGCCGGCAAGCTTGCTGACCTCGTCGTCCTCGACCGGAATCCGCTCGAGAACATACGCAACAGCGCTTCGGTCCGGTACGTGATGAAGAACGGAGAGCTCTTCGACGGCGAGACGCTGGACCGCATCGCGCCCGTCAAGGTGCCGCGACAGAAGCAGTGGTGGTGGAATGCCGGGCCTCCCGCCCCTCCCGTCGGCAACCTGCCGGAGGCCGAGGTGTACCTGGCGCCCCTCACGGGGACCGGGCCCACACTCAAGCTGGGCGTCCCCAGGAACATCTCGAACCACCCCGGCTACGACAACCAGCCGAAGTTCGAAGCCGACGGGAAGGGCATCGTTTTCACCCGCGGCGATTCGGCGTCCCGCACGGATATCTTCCGCTACGACCTCGCCACGTCGAAGCTCTCCGTGGTGAAGGAGACGGCGGAGAGCGAGTACTCGGCGACGCCCATGCCCGACGGCAGAGGCTATGGCGTCATCCGGGTCGAGCTCGACGGTGTCCAGCGTCTGTGGCGCCTCGACCCCGCGAAGGGCAAGGATGACGACCTTCTCGTCGCGACGATCCGGCCCATCGGCTACTTCGCCTTTCCCGAGCCCCAGGTGGTGGCCTCGTTCGTCCTCGGCAATCCCCCGACCCTCCAGCTCATCGACCTCGCGACCGAGGAGTCGAAGCTCATCGCCACGAATGTCGGCCGCTCGATCCACAAGATCCCGGGCCGAGAGGCGGCGAGCTTCCTGCACAAGGTGAGCGCCGACGAATGGTGGATCAAGGAGGTCGATGCCCGGGGCGCGGTCACCGACATCGTGCGGGCTCCCAAGGGACGCGAGGACTACGCCTGGCTTCCTGACGGCACCCTCGTGATCTCCGCGGGATCGAAGATCCTCGCCCTCAAGCCGGGCACGGACAGAGACTGGCGCGAGATCGGCGACCTGGAGGCCGCGGGACTCAAGGACCTGACCCGGCTCGCCACGAGCGCGCGCGGAGACCAGATCGCGATCGTAGCCTCCCCGAAGTAGGCTACGCGTCCGTCGCGCCGGCGAGGCGCGTTTCTCCAAACGAAATTCAGCAAGGGATCAGGGCAAGTCATGTGGGCCGTCGGTCGTCTTTCACTCCTTTCGAGAGGGCTCACAGCCTTGAAGGCGGAGGGGCCTGATCCCCTCCCTGCGCCCTTGCCCGCGCCTCCGAAGCCCCCGGTCTCGGCGCGCGTCAAACCGCCCCGGCGCGAGCGTGAGCTGGCGCCCGCTGCTTTACCTGAGCCCGCGCCCTCCCCAGCACCCCCGCCGGAAGCGGCGCCCGTCGTCGATCCGCAGCCGGACACTCCCCTTCCGCTCGTCGAAGCGAAGAGCCCGGCCCCGCAGCTGTCGGTGGCTCCGCCGCTGGCAGTCGAGCCGGCCCCGGTCGCAACCCCTGAGCCGTCGGTTCCCGTGGTGGCCGCCAGGATCAATCCGGCGCCCGAAGTCCCGGCGCCCAGGGCGAACGAAGGGACTCCGGTTCCAAGCCTCTTCCAGCGCATCGTCAGGCGGGTGAAGAGCTTCTTCCGCTCGCTCTTCGGCTAGCCCCCCCCGCCGCGCGAATGCCGCCGCCTGGCGGCCGGGGTATCGTGCCCCCTGATTTCACGGAGGACACGATGCACCCGAGGTTCTGGCTCTCTCTCGCTCTCTCCGCTGCCCTGACCGCGATCGGCTCGCCTCAGACCACTCCCGCGGTGCGCGAGGCCGGCCCCTGCGACCTGCTCTTCGCGGGCGGTCGCGTGGTCGATGGCACCGGCGCTCCCTGGTTTCGCGCCGACGTGTGCGTCAGAGGAGAGCGCATCGCCGCGGTGGGCCGCCTGGACGGCGCGGCCGCAAAGCGGCGCATCGACGCGAGCCGTCTCGTGGTCGCTCCGGGCTTCATCGACATGATGGGCCAGTCCGAGTACCGCCTCCTCGTCGACGGCCGCGGCGCCAGCAAGATCACCCAGGGGATCACCACCGAGATCACGGGCGAGGGCTCGTCAATCGCCCCCGTGGACGCGAGAATGGTCGCGGCGGGCAAGGCCACCTACGACTACTACGGCTACACGCCCGCCTTCACCACTCTCGCCGGCTACTTCGACGAGCTGACCAGGCGCGGCGCGGCTCTGAATGTCGGCACCTTCGTGGGAGCCGGAGGGGTGCGAAGCCTGGTTATCGGCGAGGACGACCGGCCGCCGACCGGCGCCGAGCTCGAACGGATGAAGGCCGTGGTGGACCAGGCCATGCGCGAGGGCGCCCTGGGGGTGTCCACATCGCTCATCTACGTGCCCGACCACTTCGCCTCCACCGAAGAGATCATCGCCCTCGCCAGGGTCGCCGCGGGGTACGGCGGCAGCTACATCACGCACCAGCGCGATGAAGGAGACGACAACGGAGGCGGCCTCGACCAGAGCATGGAGGAGGTCTTCCGGATCGCCCGCGAGGCGGAGATTCCGGCGGAGATCTACCACATCAAGGCTTCGGGGAAGCGCAACTGGGGCCGGATGAAGTCGATGCTCGCCAAGATCGAAGAAGCGCGCGCCGAGGGCCTCGATATCAGCGCGGATCAGTACCCATGGGCCGCGAGCTCGAACAACCTCGATGCGAGCCTGCCGGTGTGGGTCCGTGAAGGGGGTGCTGGAAAGATGGTGGCCCGCCTCAAGGACCCGGCGCAGCGCGCGAAGGCCCGGGCGGACTTCCTCGAGCTGCCTGAGAACGCGGACTGGCCGGCCGGGGCCTCGAGAATTCTGGTGACGAGCGTCCTCAACGCCGCCCTCAAGCCCTACGAGGGCCAGACCATCGAGCAGATCGCCGCGGCCGCGAGGAAGGACCCCGTGGATGCGATCATGGACATCGTGATCGCCGATGAGGGCAACACCGCGCGGGTGTCGTTCTCGATGAGCGAGGATGACGTCCGCGAAGCGTTGCGGCATCCCTTCGTTTCCTTCTGCACGGATTCCGGGGCGAGCGCCGAAGACGGAATCTTCTCGAAGCAGAAGTCGCACCCGAGGGCCTGGGGCTCGGCATCAAGGATCCTCGGCTATTACGTCCGCGAGCAGAAGGTCCTCACTCTCGAGGAGGCGGTGCGCAAGATGACCTCGCTCCCCGCCGCGCGCATGCATCTGTCCGACCGGGGCATTGTCCGCGCGGGCATGGCCGCGGATCTCGTGGCCTTCGATCCCGACACCGTCGCCGCCCGCGCGACCTACGCCGATCCACTTCACTACAGCGCGGGGATACCTTATGTCGCGGTGAACGGTCAGCTCGTGGTGGACGAGGGCGCGATCACCAACGCGCGGCCGGGAAGGCCGCTGCGCGGGCCGGGGTACGCGCGGTAGGAGGGTACGGAGGGAGGGGGCGAGCGGGGCGGGACTGGGCTCTCGGCGGTGTCTTTCGGGAGTGGTGACGGCGCGGCGGAGGGGTGGTGGAGGCGGTGACGGCGCCGTGGATAGGGGGAAGTGGATCCCGGCTTTCGCCGGGATAGCCGGCCGCGGTCCTTCGGGCCGTGCCGGCTACTTCGACCGCTCGAGAAAGCGGCCGTCGCGGGTGTCCACGCGGATCTTCTCGCCGGTCTCGATGTAGGAGGGCACCATCACCTGCGCGCCCGTCTCCGTGATCGCGGGCTTGAGTTGCGCCTGGGCCGTCGCGCCCTTGATGGCGGGTGCGGTGTCCGTGACCAGCAGGTCGACGGCGATCGGCAGGACGAGTGCGATCACCCGCTCCTGAAAGAGCGTCGTCCGAACCTCGAGGTTTTCGAGCATGAAGCCCGCGGCGTCGCCGACCCGGTCGGCGTCGAGGGTGAACTGCTCGTAGGACGCGAGATCCATGAAGACGAAGTCGTCGCCCTGCTTGTAGAGGAACTGAGCGTTGCGGTAGTCGACCTCGGCGCCCTTCTCGAGGTCGCCGCCCCGCCAGGTCTTCGCCTGGCTCTGTCCGGTGCGCAGGTTCTTGATCTTGGTCTTGATCAGCATGGCGGCGCCCCGGGCGGACGGAGTCTGCGCCTGCACCTCTCCCACCTGCCACGGATCGCCGTCGATCTCGAGAATGTCGCCGCGCTTGAGTTCCGATACGTTGACTGCCATAGCCGGCAAGGTTATTCGCTCGCACCGGTCGCGCACAAGGCCCGCGAGGGTCTGGAGCCGTAAAGGGGCGCCTGGAACTCAACCATGAGACACTTCCGCTCGACTGTCCATGGAACGCCGGGTCAAAGGATCGCTCTTCGTCGACTACGTCCGCATGCTGCGAGCGCGAAAGGATGTCGACTGGACCCGCTACCTGCACCCCGAGGATCTTCCCTATCTCTCGGACCGCATCCACCCCGAAGGCTGGTACCCGATGGACACCTTCGCCCGCCTGGGCCTGGCGATTCTCGATGAGATCGCCCGGGGCGACACGTTCCTGGCCCGGGCCTGGGGCCGGATGTCGCTCGACTATCTCGCCACTGTGCACGAGGGACTTCTGGTTCCCGGGGATCCGCGCGAGTCCCTCATGCGCCTCATCGTCCTTCGCGGGAGTTTCTTCGACTTCGACGCGGTCTCTCTCCCCGAGCTGACCGACACACACGCCACGGTGCGCGTTCAGTACGGCATGACCGACCGCGCCGAAGAAGCCGCGAGCTACCAGACCCTGGGGTTTTTTGGTCGCCTCATCGAACTGGCGGGCGGCCTTGGCGTCCTGACCGAGTTCACCCGGAAATCGTGGGAAGGCAGCGAGGTGACCGAGTTCACGGTCGACTGGCGGCCTCCCGTGACTGACTCCACGCGGTGAGATCGCAGTTCAGATCGACGCCGCCTCACGGCCGATCGTGACTCAGGTAGTAAGCCCCGTTCTTCGTCCTGAAGAACGCGTCGAGCGGTATCGCTTCCTGCTTCAGGAAACCCTGCTGAGGCAGCACGCCGTCCCGCACCATCTCGATGACCGCGCACAGACTGGCCGCCGTGGTCCAGCTGATGGCGCGCCACTCCTGCCCCGCGACCTGCATCTGCGGGTATGAGCGGACGAACTCCTCGCGGGAAAGCTGCCCTCCTTCCCAGCCCTCCACCGCGGCGTGCACGAAGACATAGTCCTCGGCCACCGGAGGCAGAGCGTTCTTCATGACCTTGCCGAGGAGGGCCCGATCCTCCTGCATCCGCAGCTCCTGGAAGAGGAACCTGATGTGCTCGAAGTGGCCGAGGTAGCGCATGGTCTTGTAGTGCAGCGTCTCCACCTTGCCTTCGTATGTCTCGCACATGGTGCCGAGCCCGCCCGAGGTGGTCGCGGCCTCGAGCTGCACGCCGTTGATGACCACCACCTCGTAGCCCTCGAGCGCGGGAACCATCTGGCGGTGACCGTTCCGGATGACTTCGCAGTCGTTGATGTACTCGTTGATGACGCCCTCGGGGCTCCAGTTGAACGCGTACCCGAGCTTCCCGCGCGGATGCTTGGGGAGCGCCCCCACCTTCAGTTCGATACTGCGCAGACGGTCGAATCTCTTCGCGAGATCGGCGCCCACGATTCCGATGAAGCCGGGAGCAAGACCGCACTGCGGGGCCATCAGGCCCCGGCTCGTCTTCGCGAGTTCGCGGATCTGATCGGTGGTGGCCACGTCCTCCGTGAGATCGAAGTAGTGAATCCCGGCCGCGTGGGCTTCCTTCGAGAGCGCGATATTGAGATGGAAGGGCAGGCAGCTCACCACCGCCTCGTTGGCCTTGAGAAACGGGCGCAGCGCCGAGGCGTCGGCCAGGTCCGTGACCTGCGTGTCGAAAGGCAAGCCGCCTCGAGCCGCCGCGTCGAGGCCCGTCACCTTGAAGCCGCTCTCGTGCAACAACGTGCCCACCAGGCTCCCGACCTTCCCCAGGCCCAGAACCACCACCCGATTCAGACTCATGCGTTCTCCCTATCTTCCATTGAT
>JAIBCN010000065.1 GCA_019694155.1 Vicinamibacteria bacterium
GGGACGGTCTCGTAACCCATGGCGCGCATCCAGTCGGGGTTGAACATCTTTCCGAGGTACCGCGTTCCGTGGTCGTGGAAGATCACCACTACCGTCTCGCCTGCCTTGAAACGATCCTTGAGCTGGATCAGGCCGGCCATGGCCGAGCCCGCTGAGTTGCCCCCGAAGATGCCTTCCTGCAGGGCGATCTCGCGCGTGTAGATCGCGGCGTTCCGGTCGGTGACCTTTTCGAAGTGATCGATGATCGAGAAGTCGACGTTCGCGGGGAGGAAGTCCTCGCCGATGCCTTCGGTGACGTACGGATAGATCTCGTGCTTGTCGAAGACGCCCTGCTCCTTGTACTTCTTGAACACGGACCCGTAGGTGTCGATGCCCCAGCACTTCACCGAAGGCTTCTTCTCCTTCAGGTATTTCCCGGTGCCGCAGATCGTCCCGCCGGTGCCCACGCCCACCACGAGGTGGTCGATCTTCCCTTCGGTCTGCTCCCAGATCTCGGGACCCGTGGTCTCGTAGTGCGCCTGGGAGTTCGAGAGGTTGTCGTACTGGTTGGCCTTCCACGAGTTGGGCGTCTCGCGGACCAGGCGGGACGACACCGAGTAGTAGGAGCGCGGATCCTCGGGATCCACGTCGGTCGGGCACACGATGACCTCGGCGCCGAAGGCGCGCATCGCGTCCGCCTTCTCCTTCGACTGCTTGTCGGTGGTGGTGAAGATGCACCTGTAGCCCTTGACCACAGCCGCGATGGCGAGTCCCATGCCGGTGTTGCCGGAGGTGCCTTCGATGATGGTGCCGCCGGGCTTGAGGAGGCCCGCCTTTTCCGCGTCCTCGATCATCCGGACGGCCATCCGGTCCTTGATGCTGTTGCCGGGATTCCCGCCCTCGACTTTCGCGTACACGGTCGCCGCAAAGTCGCGGGTGAGGCGGTTCAGACGGATGAGAGGGGTGTGGCCGATGGTGGCGAGGACGTTCTCGTAGACGTGATGGGGCATGATGATTGGTGGACCGCGACCCTAGCGTGCGCGAGTGCACGGGTCAATGTGGGGGGAGAACGTCAACCTCGGCGGAGAGCGTCCATCACTTCGAGGTGGGCGGCGGTCCAGGCGGGGTAACCGCCCGCCGCCACGCCGGTCAGGACCGAACTCAGGAAGCCGAGAAAGACGAGGCCGGGAGCCGCGGCGATCGGCCAGCTGGCCCAGTGCTGTATCAGCAGGGCCGCGCCTCCGCCGAGCACCAGGCCAAGGCCTCCGCCGCAGGCACTGAGCAATGCGCCCTCAGCCAGAAACTGCGCGGCGATGTCCTCCCGAGTGGCGCCCACTGCGCGCCTGATGCCGATCTCCCGCACCCTTTCGGAAACACTCGCGAGCAGGATGTTCATGATGCCGACGCCTCCGACGAGCAGGCAGATGAGTGATGTGGCGCCGGTGACCGCGCCAAAGACGGTCTGAGTCTTCTGCTGCTGCCTCAGCACCTCGAGGGGAACGATCACTTCCGCCCCGTCACGACCCAGCGATCGTTCGACCGTTCGCCTCGCTGCAGCGGCAAGAGCGCGAGCGTCCGCGGATCGATTGAGGCGGATCAGGACCTCGCCGATGGAGACCTCGGAACCCGGGCCGGGAATGCAGTTCCAGGGGACGATCACCGACCGGTTCAGGTCCCGGCCCAGCAGGGGCGCGGATCCTCGCGACGATCTTCGCGATGCGCGCGGCTCGAGCACGCCGATCACATCGAACACGTCATCGCCTATGCGCACGCGCTGGCCGAGCGGTGTTCCGGCGGGGAAGAGCTCCAGTGCTATCTCCGCGCCCAGGACCGCGACCCTTCGCCTGTCCGCCACGTCGAGAGGCGTCAGGTGCCGTCCGAGGGCGAGGGAGGAGCGCGCGGCCTGCGCGTAGGTTTCGCTTGTCCCCACGATGGTGGCCGGGACGGGGCCGAGCGGGCCGGGGAGCTCCAGCGACGCGCCGCGGATCGGCGCGATGGTTCTCACCCCCGGCAGGGCCGAGGCCAGGCGATCGGAGTCGTCGATGGTCAACGCCGGGCGCATCTCCTTTTCCGACGCGGGACGGGCGCGTATGACCAGCGTGTCCGCGCCGAGGTCGCCGATCTGGGAGAGCGCCTCGAGCCGCGCCCCCTCCGTGACCGACGACATCGCGGTGATGGACGCGACGCCGAAGAGGATGCCCAGGATGGAGAGGGCCGAACGAAGGGCGTGAGCGCGCAGGCTCACCACCGCGCGACGAATCAGCGCGCGCAGGGCGGAGCGGGTCACCGGAATTCCTCCACCACGCGGCCGTCACGAAGCTCGACTCGTCGGTCGGCGCGCCTCGCGAGGCCGGCATCGTGAGTGATGAGCACCAGGGTGCGGCCGCTCCCGGGCAGGGAGAAGAGCAGGTCGGCGATCTCCGCCTCCGTGGCCGAGTCGAGGTTTCCCGTGGGTTCGTCGGCCAGGACCAGTTCGGGGTCGCGAACCAGCGCCCTCGCGATGGCCACGCGCTGCGCCTCCCCGCCCGAGAGCTCGGAGGGCAGGTGGGTGGCCCGCGACTCGAGCGAAACCGAAGCCAGGGCTCGCCGGACCGGCTCCCGCCATTGCGACTCCGGAATGCCCGAATAGAGCAAGGGCGTCTCCACGTTCTGCTCGACGGTCAGCTCCGGGATGAGATGGAAGGACTGAAAGACGAAACCGATGGACTGATTCCGGAGCCGCGATCGCTCGCGGTCGCTCATCGACTCGACCCGCCGGTCCTTGAACGCGACCTGACCAGAGGTCGGGACGTCGATGCAGCCGATGAGGGACATGAGCGTCGACTTGCCCGATCCGGACCGGCCGACGATGGAGAGGCTCTCGCCGGCCTCGATACGAAGGCTCACCCCGTCGACCGCGCGGATCTCGGCCTCGCCCTTCCGGTAGGTCTTGCGGACGTTCGAGAGCGCGACGAGTGCCGGAGCTGATTCCATCGAGTGAGGGCTAGCAGGCTGCTGAAAAGCTCAATGCGTCATTCCTGCGGAAGCCGGAATCCACCAATACATCAACAAATAGCGGTTGGTGGATCCCGGCTTTCGCCGGGATGACGGCCTTCGGGTTGATTTTCCGCATCCTGCTAGAAGCGGTCGCCGCCCGCCCCCGCGAGATTCGGATCGGAGAGCGCCACCCGGTCGCCCGCGGCGAGGCCCTTCTCGATGACCACGAAATCGCGGTTCGAGGATCCCGCGACCACTTCGCGCTCGCGGAAGCCGCCGAACTCGCGGACGTACACCACCCGCTTTCCCTGGCGATCGAAGACCGCCTGGATCGGCACGAACAGCGCCTTCTCTTTCCTCTCGATCTGGATCTCGATGGTGGCGGTCATGCCCGGCCGCAGCCGCTCGTCGCGCTCGTTCACTTCCACCGTGATGCCGAAGTACTTTCCGCCGCGCCGCGCGAGATCCTCCTGGGCGAGCGTCCCCACCAG